>CAYMDD010000016.1:11990-13947 GCA_964389045.1 uncultured Rickettsiales bacterium | reverse complement strand
TATCGGCCCCGCGCATGTGGATGCGGCCATTCGCATGACGGCTTACGCGCGCGAGCATGAAGACGAAGAGGGCGCGGAGAGCTTAAGCGAAACCGGCATCGACACCTTAAAGAAATTCGTGCGCGCCTATTCACCCGCTCAGGCCGCTTACATCAAGGCGCTGCACCATCACGATCTGGTTTTCGCGCTGGGGCCGGCGGGCACGGGGAAAACATACCTGGCCGTGGCGATGGCGGTATCCATGCTGATGTCCAGGCGCGTGGAGCGCATCGTTCTTTCCCGCCCTGCGGTGGAGGCGGGAGAAAAGCTCGGCTTCCTGCCCGGCGATTTGAAGGAAAAGCTCGACCCCTATCTCCGCCCGCTTTACGACGCGTTGTTTGACATGATGCCGGGCGAGAAGGTGATGCATTACATGGAAACCGGCGTGGTCGAAGTGGCGCCGCTTGCCTTCATGCGCGGGCGCACGCTCGCCAATTCCTTCATCATCCTGGACGAAAGCCAGAACACCACCGCCACGCAGATGAAAATGTTCCTGACACGGCTCGGCGAGCATTCCCGCATGGTGGTGACGGGCGATCTAAGCCAAGTGGATTTGCCGCGCGATGTGAAATCGGGACTCTCCGACGCGGTGCGCAAAGTGGAGCATATCGAAGGCATCGCCACTATCCGCTTCACCGATTCCGACGTGGTGCGCCATCCGCTTGCCGCGCGCATCGTGCAGGCGTACGACGAGTGGGACCGCAAGAAGAAATCGCCTCAGGAACATGGCGGGGCTTAAGCGCCTGGATTTTTCCTTCTCGCTGGCAGGCGGGGCATGGAAGAAAGAAAGGACGGCCATCAAGAAAGCCTTGCGCGAAGCCTGCGCGCAAGCCGCGCTTAAAGCGGGTGCAGAAACGCCCGCCGCCATCTCCTTGCGCTGCGTGGGGAAGGAAGAGATGGAGCGGCTCAACCACCAATACCGGGGCAGGAAAAAGCCCACCAACGTACTTTCATTTACCAACGGCGAAAAGGATGAGCGGGGCGTGACACAGCTGGGCGATATTGCCGTATGCCTGGAAGTGGTGGCGGAAGAGGCGGCGGCGCAAGGCAAGCCTTTCCTGCATCACTTAACGCATATGGGCGTGCACGGCACGCTGCACCTGCTGGGGCATGACCATGAAGAAGAGGGGCAAGCCGAAACGATGGAAGCCTTGGAAGTTGAAATATTGGAATCTTTTTCCATTTCCAATCCTTATCTTTGATTGTCGAAAAGAGTATGCTATAACGCTTGGCTAATACTGTTATGAACGCATTTTTTACTGAGCGCGCCCTGCGCGAAGCAGCCTTGGAAAGCACGGCGCCCCGCGAAGCGGCGGAGGCTGCCGACCCGCTTGAACGCCCGTCCGCTTTCGCGCGCACTGCCACTCCCCCATCTCCGGCAGTCAAATCCCCAAACGCGAGCCAAAGCCGCGCATGGCTGCACGGCATCCGCAGCTGGGTGCAGGGCGCGCTGAAAGGCAAGCTGTCCGACGCCTCGCTCCGGGAAGTGCTCGAGGAGGTTCTGGAAGAGCGCGAAGACGAGGCGGGCGAGCTTGCCCCGCAAGAGCAGGCGATGCTCAGGAACGTGCTTTCGTTCGGCGATATGTCCGTCGGTGATATCATGACGCCGCGCGCCGACATTATCGCCGCGCCGCACGATATCAGCTTGGAGGATTTGAAAAACCATATTCTGGAAAACCGCCATACGCGCATCCCCATCTACCGCGGCACGCTCGACCAGGTGGAGGGCTTCCTCCATATCAAGGATTTTTTCCCGATGGCGGCGGGCGATGAGCCGTTTTCCCTGGAAAAAATCATGCGCCCGATGCTGTTCGTGCCGCCGTCGATGCGCATCATCGACCTGCTGGTGAAAATGCGCCGCCTGGGCAGCCACATGGCCATTGTGGTGGACGAGTACGGCGGCACGGACGGACTGCTC
>CAYMDD010000016.1:0-11980 GCA_964389045.1 uncultured Rickettsiales bacterium | reverse complement strand
GCTCACGCTCGAAGACCTATTCGAAGAGATCGTAGGCGATATCCAGGACGAGCACGACGAGGACGATGAACGCGAGCTGATAAACCTTTCGCCCGGAGTATTCGAAGCCGATGCGCGCCTGCGGCTGGACAAGCTGGAAAAAGCCATAGGCAAGCCGCTCTGCACCGATGAGGAAGCCAGGAGCTTCGACACCATCGGCGGGCTGATCTTCTACGAGCTGGGGCATGTGCCTGTGGCGGGGGAGAAGGTGGATTACCCGTGCGGCATTTCCATCGAAGTGACGGAAGCCGACGCCCGCCGTGTTCGCCGCGTGCGTGTGGTAACGGACAGTGTACAGGCTTAGATGATATGCCCTATGTTGCCATCCCGGCTCAGGCCGGGATCCGCATGAACTGCTTGCGCAAGCGGCTGGAATGGATCCCGGCCTGCGCCGGGATGGCGGTATTGCGGCGAGATGCTTAAGCAAATTACTGCTTCTATGATTGCTTCCCTCTATGTCCACCTCACCCGGCTCACCGGCTGGCGGCGCAACCTGGCCGCTTATCTGCTTGGCGTGTGCCTGACGCTGGCGATGCCGCCGGTATTTCTCTTTCCCATGCTGGTGCCGGCGTTTACCGGGCTGCTGTGGCTGATCCAGTCTGCTGACTCAAAACAGCGCGCCTTTGCCGACGGCTGGTGGTGGGGTTGGGGCTTTTTCATGACCGGGCTGTATTGGATGTGCATTGCGCTCTTGACCGAGCCGGAGCGCTTCGCCTGGATGCTGCCCTTCGCGCTGCTGGGGTTGAACGCCGTCATCGCGCTCTATCCCGCCTGTGCGGCGTTGATCGTCTACCTCACGCGCTCGCGGGGCTTCGCTTCGCTCTTTCTTTTCACTGCCGTGTTTACCGCCGTCGAAATGGCGCGCGGGCATTGGTTCACCGGCTTCCCTTGGAACCTCCCCGGCTATGCCTGGGCATTTTCCGATGCGGCGTCGCAAAGTGTCTCCGTCATCGGCATTTACGGCCTTTCCTTTCTCACCGTGCTGATCGCCGCCGCGCCCGCCGTGCTTGCATACGGCGTGAACGTGTGGCCTATGGCGGCCTTGTGGTGCGGCTTCGCGCTGATAGCGGCGGCGGGGCAATGGAGGCTGGCGGAGGCGGGCGAGCCGCAATTCGTGCCCGGCGTGATGCTGCGCCTGGTGCAGCCCAACATTTCGCAGCCGCACAAATGGCGGCCTGAGCGGCAGGCAGAGGTCTTGAAAAAGCACGCCGACCTCACCATGTCGGAAGGCATCGGCAGCATTACTCATGTCATCTGGCCGGAAACCGCCGTGCCGTATGCGCTGGAAGCGGATTCCGCGCTGGCGCACGCGCTTTCCCGCCTGGTGCCGCCAGACGGCGCCCTCATCACCGGCGCGCTACGCGCAGAAGGCGAGGGCGAGGAGTGGCGCTTGTGGAACAGCCTGCTTGCCGTTGACGGGCAGGGCGGTTTTGCCGCTGTCTACGACAAGCACCATTTGGTGCCGTTCGGGGAGTATGTGCCGCTGCGTGCGCTGATTCCTGTGTCAGCCGACAAGCTGATTGCAGGGTTCAAGGATTTCGAGGATGGCCGCGGCGCGGTGCGCCTGGAAGTTCCGGGCCTGCCGCCCGCACTGCCGCTGATCTGCTACGAGGCGATCTTCCCCGGCTTCGGCGGAAGGGAGGCCGCACCGAAGCCAGGATGGCTGCTGAACGTCACCAACGATGCCTGGTTCGGCTCCAGCTCCGGCCCGTACCAGCACTTCCACATGAGCCGGATGCGCGCCATTGAGCTGGGGCTGCCGCTGGTAAGGGTCGCCAATACCGGCATCAGCGGCGTTACGGATGCGTATGGACGGGTAATGTCCGCTCTCCCACTGAACGTGGCGGGCAAGCTTGACGTGCGTATGCCAGTGATGGAGGAAAATACAATTTATGGTAGATTTAGTAACAATATAGCACTACTATTAATCATTATATGCGCTATTTTGGGTGGTTATTTAAAAAGAAATTTAAGGTTTTAGTTGAAATAACCTTACCATCCGCTATGAGTAGTAAACGCTATACTCCCATCATATTATTTCAAATATTGTTATCTTAGAATAGATAACGCATTTTTAAGGTTAAAATCAATATGGGGCATCCCGTAGATATTCATGTCGGCAAGCGTTTACGCTTACGCCGTAACATTGCAGGACTCAGCCAGGAAGCGGTTGCTAAAGCCGTCGGCATCACGTTTCAGCAAATCCAGAAATACGAGCGCGGCGTCAATCGCATGAGCGCCAGCCGCCTGTTCGAATTCGCCCAGGTGTTGCAAGTGCCGATCCCTTATTTCTTCGAAGGCCTTGACCCCAGCGCCGCCCTTCAGGACAGCGAATCCGGGGAAATGACCTATACGCTCGCTGAACCAAGCGCCGCGTTCGAGCATGAGGAAATCTCCAAGCGCGAAACGCTGGAGATGATGCGCAATTATTACCGCATTCCCCCGCAGGTGCGCAAACGCATCTCCGACCTGATCCGCTCGGTCGCGGATGACAAGCCGGTGGAGGAGACGTCCGAAGCGCATCTTGCCCCCGGCACAATTCCCTTGACGGGCGCTTAAAAGCTTTTAAATCTTGTTTTCATACCGGGTGGAGATTTGGATGCTTGCCGCCACCGAAAAATAAGGACTAAGCGCGCGGGGGATTGCCATGTCCCTGCCGTTCCTTCTTTCCCTCCGGGCATTTACTCGAAGAAGGAATAATACACGTGTCCAGCCTGTTCCACACCAACCGCAGCTCCTACGTTTTCACCAGCGAATCGGTAGCCGAAGGCCACCCCGACAAGGTCTGCGACCAGATTTCGGATGCCATCGTCGACGCTTTTTTGAGCGAGGAACCGGAGGCGCGCGCCGCCGTCGAGACGCTGGCCACCACCAACCACATCGTCATCGCGGGCGAGACGCGCGGGGCGGAGAGCATTACTTTCGAGAAGATCGAAGCCATTGTCCGCGCCAAGATCCGCCAGATCGGCTATGAGCAGGAAGGCTTCCACGCCGACAACGCCAAGATCGACATTCACCTCCACCAGCAATCCGCCGATATCGCCATGGGCGTGGATTCGAACGGGGAAAAGGATGAAGGTGCCGGCGACCAGGGCATCATGTTCGGCTTTGCCTGCCGCGAGACATCCGCCCTTATGCCCGCGCCCATCCATCTCTCTCACCGCATCCTGTTGAACCTCGCCACCGCCCGCCATAGTGGAGAGGCCACCGGCTTAGGCCCGGACGCCAAAAGCCAGGTGAGTCTGACATATGAAAACGGCAAGCCGGTCAGCGCCGCTTCCATCGTCGTCTCCACCCAGCACGTGCCGGGCTTGAATCAGAAGCAGGTGCGCGAGATCGTAAGGCCATATGTGATGGCGGCGCTCCCCGACCCCTCGTGGATGTGCAAGGAGGATGCGTTTTACGTCAATCCCACCGGCCAGTTCATCATCGGCGGGCCGGACGGCGATTGCGGCCTGACGGGCAGGAAAATCATCGTCGACACCTACGGCGGCGCGGCTCCCCACGGCGGCGGCGCGTTCTCCGGCAAAGACCCCACCAAGGTCGACCGCTCGGCGGCTTACATGGCGCGCTTCCTGGCGAAAAACGTCATCGGCGCAGGCCTGGCCGAGCGCTGCACCATCCAGCTGTCCTACGCTATCGGCGTCTCCAGGCCCATTTCGTTCTACGTCACCCTTCACGGCACCGGCATGGTGGAAGAGGCGAAGCTCGAACAATGCCTGCCGCATCTGGTGGATTTAAGCCCACGCGGCATCCGCGAATACTTGAAGCTCAACCGCCCCATCTACGCCCGCACCGCCGCCTACGGTCATTTCGGGCGCGAGCCGGAGGAAGACGGCGGCTTCAGCTGGGAGCGCCTCGACCTGGTGGAAGCATTACGCGCGGAGTTCCCCAAAGCGGCAAGCAGCGCACCGCTCGAAGCGGTTATTTAAAGCCTTTCTCCATGAACGCGCCGCTGCTGGCTTCGTATGGGAGGAGGCGCGGACGCCGCTTGCGCTCCGGCAAACAGCAGCTGATGGATACGCTGCTGCCGCAGCTGACGATCTCCCTGCCGATCGACGACCGCCGCATGCGCGAATTGCTGCCCCGGCGCGATGCCTACTGGCTGGAGATCGGCTTCGGCGGCGGCGAGCATCTGGCGCACCAGGCAACGCTGCATAACGATACAGGCTTCATCGGCTGCGAGCCGTACATCAACGGCGTTGGCGATCTGCTGAAGGCCATCGACGCGCGCCAGCTCGTCAATATCCGGCTTTATCCCGGCGACGCGCGCGAGCTGCTGCCGCATCTGCCGGACGGCTTTTTCAGCAAGGCCTTCATTCTTTTCCCCGATCCCTGGCCGAAAGCGCGGCACCACAAGCGCCGGCTGATTCAGCGGGAATTCCTCGATCTGCTGGCAACCAAGATGAAACCCGGCGGCGAGCTGCTCCTCGCCACCGACCATGCCGATTACCTCACCTGGATGCTGGAGCAGCTGCTCTTGTCCCCGCATTTCGAGTGGACGGCGCGGCAATCCGCCGACTGGCTGGAGCCGCCTGCGGATTGGGTGGAGACGAAATATCAGAAAAAAGCAAAAGCAGAAGGGCGCGGCGCCACGTTTTTGCGGTTTGTAAGGACCGCGCCCTAGCAAAAGAATGATGATTTTATCACCTTGTAACAAGACCGTAACAAGAGTTGGTTAACCCTTCCGTGCTTGCAATCCGCAGGCTTCATCACTCTTTTAATGTACAGGTAAAATTATGAAAAAACTTAGTATTGTTACAGTTCTCGCGTGCGCGCTCGCCGTTTCTCCGGCCATGGCTGATAAGGACGACAACCAAGCCTACCGCGATTTCGATTTTAAAGTCGCCTGCAAGTCGCTCAGTTACGGATATGACTTAACGGTCGCGCAAGGCACGAACCGTAAGTCCGCCGAAGTGCTGCTGTTGAAAGAATGCCGCGCCAATGCAGCCGCCGAGGGTAAAACGCCGCTGCCTACCTGCATCATCAATATGCAAAAAGAAGATAAAGTGCCGTGTGAGAATAGCGAGTTCGCCACATGCGACCTCTATACCTTCACTTGTGCGCTGCGTGTAAAGGCAAGGTAAGCTCGATGCATCGGTCACCGCAGAACGCGGTGACCGACGCTTGAAGCTGCGATGTACCGTAAGCAGTCTTTAACTATATGGATAGACTCACAATAGCGATTTGACGGCGTTGCTTTCAGCGAAGTCATCCCTGCGCTTTTTGCAATGTTACGCACCCTTCTAAAAACCCCCGCACCGCCGCATCCAAGTCCGGCTCATCGAGGAGAAACGCGTCGTGCCCCTTATCGCTGGCGATTTCCGCGAAGCTCACGCTCGCGCCTGCCGCGTTGAGCGCTCGCACCAGATGCCTGCTTTCGGGTGTGGGAAACAGCCAGTCGGAGGTAAAGGAAATGACGCAGAACCGCGTCTCCACCCCGCGGAACAGCTCGGCCAGATGCTTCCTGCTGCCCTCGCTTAAATCGAAATAGCTGGCGGCGCGCGTAAGGTAGAGGTAGGAGTTGGCGTCGAAGCGCTCGACGAAGCTCTGCCCTTGGTGGCGCAGGTAGCTTTCGATGCGGAAATCGGCGTCGAAGCCGTAGGCGTAATCCTCCCGGTCTTGCAGATTGCGCCCGAATTTTTCCTGGAGCATGGCTTCCGATAGGTAAGTGACATGCGCCGCCATGCGCGCCACCGCCAGCCCGCGCGCAGGGAACGCGCCTGCTTCGGCGTAATTGCCTTCGCGCCAGTCGGGGTCGGCCATGATGGCCTGGCGGCCTATTTCATGGAAGGCGATGTTCTGCGGCGACTGGCGCGTGGCGGTGGCGATGGGCAGCGCCGCGAAGACGCGGTTTGGATAGCTCCGCACCCATTCCAGCACCTGCATGCCGCCCATGGATGCGCCGACGCAGGCAAACAGCCGGTCAATCCCGAAATGGTCGAGCAGCAGGGCTTGCGCCCGCACCATGTCGGCGATGGTGACGACGGGGAAGGAAAGCCCGTAGGGCTTATCCGTAGCGGGGTTAATATCTTTCGGGCTGAACGACCCCATGCAGCCGCCCAGCACGTTGCTGCAGATGACGAAGTATTTCTCCGTGTCGATGGGTTTGCCCCTGCCCACCATCCGCTCCCACCAGCCGGGCTTGCCCGTGACGGGATGGGTATCCGCCACGTACTGGTCGGCGGTAAGCGCGTGGCAGATCAGGACGGCATTGTTTTTCCCGGCGTTCAAGCGCCCGTACGTCCGGTACGCCAGTGGAAATGAGGAGATTTCCGCGCCGCAATCGAGCCTGAAAGGCTTTGCCGTGCTTAAGGTCACGATGTTGCCGATGCTGACGGGACGGAAATCCGGCCCGAAATGAAGCGTGCGCGTATCGGCGGGGGTGGGAGTGCTCATGCCGGTTGGGACTTTAAACACAATTGCCCATACTTAGCAAATCATGTTGAAGCTTGCCCCACACTACGTTAATTTCGGACAACTGTATACACGCTGTTTTTCTTAAAAAACCTATGACGCAACTTAGCACTCCTGAAGCCGACGCGCTGCTTGGCGCCTGCCGGGAGCGGATCGACGCGCTCGACGAGCGCATCATTGCGCTGCTTAAAGAGCGTGTGGAGATCGTGCGCGAGGTGGGAAAGCTTAAAGAGCGCACCGCCCCGGGCCGCTGTCCCTTGCGCCCGGGCCGCGAGGCGGAGCAGGTGCGGCGCGTGGTGCGCACGTTTCAAAACAGCATCTTCCATGCGGAAGCGGCAGCAAGCATCTGGCGCAGCATCATCAACGGCTCGCTGGCGGTGGAAGGGAATATCACTATTTCGGCGCTGGCCGATGAGCAGCACCCGGAGCTGTATTGGCTGGCCAGGGAATATTTCGGCAGCTTCGCTTCCATACAGCGCCAGCCGGGCGTCAAGCGCGTGATCGGCGATATCCTAGACGGCAAAGCGGCCATCGGCGTGGTGCCGGTGCTGCGCAGCGACGACGTAGCCCCCTGGTGGCCGGATCTGGCGCAGGCAGGCTTCGGCGGCGACGGGCCGAAGATTTTCGCGCGCATTCCGTTCGTGGAGCCGAAACATCCCGCCAAGGATATGCCCGCCGCCATCGCCATCGGCAATGTTATGCCGGAGGAGACGGGTGAGGATATCTCCTTCTTCGCGCTCGCCTCGGAAGACAACACCAGCATGCATCGCCTGCAATCGGCCTTCGCTGCGCAGCGCCTCAAAGCCACCTGGCTCGACGTGATGACAGAAGCTGGCGGCAGGCGGCATCATCTGGTGGAGATCGACGGGTTCGTGACTGATAAACACCCCGCATTCCTCGAATTTGCGGCAGGCCTCGGCAACAGCCTGCTCAAAAGCGTATTCCTCGGCGCGTATGCCGTGCCCGTCGCCCTTGCATTCCCTTTAAAAACAGCTGCCCATCGCCATGAAGCCAGAACTGCCCCAGCCTAAGCCTGGAATCTTGAACATCGCGCCGTACGTGGCCGGGAAATCCTCCGCAAGCGGCGGAAGAAAGATTGTCAAGCTTTCCTCCAATGAAAACGCCCTCGGCGCGCCGCCGCAAGCGCTGGAGGCCTACCGCGCCACCGCCTCCACGCTCAACCGCTACCCCGACAGCGGCGCGAGCGCCTTGCGCGCCGCCATCGCGCGCAGGCACGGGCTGGAGGAAAGCCGCATCGTCTGCGGCGCCGGCTCGGATGAGCTGATCGGGCTTCTGGTGCATGCTTATGCAGGCGCGGGCGATGAGGTGCTGCAGAGCGCGCACGGGTTTCTGATGTACTCCATCTATGCGCTCGGCGCGGGCGCAACCCCGGTGATGGCGCCGGAGAAAAACCTGACCGCCGACCCGGAAGCATTGCTTGCGCGAGTGAACGAGCGCACCCGCATTCTCTTCCTCGCCAACCCGAACAACCCCACGGGAAGCCACCTTTCCGGCGATGCCGTGCGCGCGCTGCGGAGCCGCTTGCGCTCCGATATCCTTCTGGTGCTCGATGAAGCTTATGGCGAATACGTGAATGCCGATGATTACGAAGAGGGTTTTGCGCTGGTGCGCGAAACGCAGAACACGGTGGTCTTGCGCACCTTCTCGAAGATCTACGGCTTGTCCGCGCTGCGCTTAGGGTGGGGCTACATGCCGGAAGCGGTGGCGGATGTACTGAATCGCCTGCGCGGCCCGTTCAACGTCTCCGCCCCTGCCATCGCCGCGGGAACGGCGGCCATCGAGAGCCATGAGTGGGTGCGGACAAGCGTTGCTCACAACACGCGCGAGCGCGAGCGGCTGGGCGCGGAGCTTGAGGCGATGGGGTTGAAGATATACCCCAGCCAGGGTAACTTCCTGCTGGTGGAATTCCCGCGTAAAGGGGAGCAGAGCGCGGAGAGCGCCAATAAGCGCCTTCTCTCGCAAGGCATTATCGTGCGCGATGTGAAAGCTTACGGCCTGCCGGATTGCCTCCGCGTCACCATCGGCCTGGAGGCGGAAAACGATGCGCTGATCGAAGGCTTAAAGGAATTGTTCCCTTCGTGAAAGAGAATGCGCCGATTGAATGCGTGGCGGTCATCGGGCTTGGCCTGATCGGCGGCTCGGTGGCGTGGGGCTTGCGTCAATCGGGCTTGACCAAACGCGTCGCCGCGTTCGACCGCAACCCGCTGGCGCTGGAATACGGCCTAAGCCACGGCTTCATCACCCATAAGGCCGGCTCGGCGCTTGAGGCGGCGCAAGACGCCGATATCGTCGTTCTGGCCATCCCGCCTTCGTCCCTGGCGCCTACGATGGAGGCGTTGAAACCGGCCTTGAAGGAGCGCGCCGTCGTTACCGATACCGCCTCCGTCAAGCGCCAGGCCATCGACGCGGTAACGCCGCACCTGCCTAAAAGCGTGGCTTTCATGCCCGCCCATCCCATCGCCGGCAGCGAGCTTTCCGGCATCGCCGCCTGCAAGGCCGATCTGTTCGCAGGCCGCCGCGTGATGCTGACCCCGCTTTCGCCGGAAGCCCCCGGCATCGAACCGGTCAGCCGGCTGTGGCAGGCGCTCGGCGCGCGCGTCGAGTTCATGCCGCCCGACCTGCATGACCGCGTGTACGCCTATGTCTCCCACCTGCCGCACTGGTTGGCGCTGGCGCTTAAATCTAGCTTCGCGCCGTATCTGCCTTACGCATCCAAGCAGGCGTCCTTCGGGCGTTTCCTGCGCATCTTCCAGTCCGACGCGCAGCTGTGGCGGGATATTTTTGCCGCCAATGCCGCGCATTTGGACGAAGCCATCGCCCGCTACATGCTGGTGCTTGCGCAAATCCGCGCCGAGCTTGGCGCTTGTGCGGCGGGTGAGGGCGGGGATGTCGCCCCCCCGGAGCAGATCCATACGCTCGCGCTGCCGCAGATCATCGCCTCCTGCCTGATCGCCGCCGTCACGCAGGAAGAGCGGCAGATGGGCTTCGGCTTCCACCGCTTCGCAGGCTCCGGCTTCGCCGATTTCACCGCGCCCGCGCAAGGCGCACCGGAAGAGCGCATCGGCTTCATCGCGCAGCACGCTGCGCAAGTGGCGGAAGCGCTGGATGCGGTGCTCTTTTCGCTGACCGAGCAAATTGCGCAATAAGCAACTGTATTAGAAACGGAATATTGCGCCGGGAATTGTCATAAAACATTCATACTCCTTAGGCTTGCTTATGCTAAACTGGCAAAAGTGAGAAACCATCGTTGCTTAAAGGTGCGCAAAGCCGAGCCATGCTGCCCCAGAAACCGGAAAAACTAAACCACACGCTGGAGGAAAGCCCTTTTCCCGCCAAGCCGGTCAAAGAGGCGATTGACGGCCAGGTGAAGGACGCGGCGATGGCGCTGAACACCTTCGTGTGGGACGCCATGAACCGCGGCGTCGGCAAGGGAGCGGCTATTGCCGCGCTCGGTACGGTGGCTTTCTGCGGAGCGATGGGCGCGGCGATGGGACTTGTAGGCGGAATACCCGTCGAAGTCATGCCGCTGGCGGAACAGAGTTTTTCCAGCGGGCTGGCGGCGGGCTTGATAAACGGAGCCACCAGCGTGGTATTCAGCTTTCCGGGTTTACTGGTCATGGGCATCGGCGCGGCGCTGGGCGCGGCGCATGATTTGCAGCAGCAGCAGAACGAAACGAAGATCGAAGTGGCGGGCATCCAGACCGCGCTGCGCAAAGCGGCCAAAGAACCGGAGATCGACATCAAGCAGGACATAATGATCGAAAAGCTTTCGGAATGGCAGCGCGAGCAGGCGGCCAAGTCGAAGCCGGAAACGCCTCCGCGTGGTGAAACCGAAGCGGTTGCGCCCCAGGACGAGATGGTATCGAAATTGAGCGAATGGCAGAGCAGCCAGGCAAAGGAGAACAAGCGTCAGCCGGAAGCAGAGAAGGAAGAGACGAAAAAGAAACAGGCCGATTTCGGCAATCATGTCGCCACCGCCAATACGCCGACGGATAAGGAAGTGGCCGATACCCTCGCTTTCCTCGACAGGTTGCATGAAGAGCGCAAGGCGGTCGCCAATCAGGGATGGGTGCGGACATGAGCGCAATCGGCGAATGGCTGGATAAAAGCTGGGTCGGCAGGCGCATCCTCGGCGCGGTCAGCGAGCCGGTGGCGTTCGCCAAGAATATCGTCACCCATGCGCTCGACCCCAAAACGTGGATTCAATCCGCCGTGTTCGTCGGCACGGTGACGGGCGTGGCGTATATGCTGCCGGAGGGGAATGCGGTGGGGGATTTTGTCAAAGGCATGGCTGCTCATCCGAGCACGGCAGGCGGCATCGCCAAAACCGCGGGCCATGTCCTCTTCGGCACAGTCGCCGTTGCTACCTTGAAATCCATCACCAATCCCTGTACGCCATACGGCAAGCTGTTTTCCGCGCCGTGTCAGCCTTCCTCGGCCAACGCGCAAGGCCAGGCGCAAGGCGCAAGTCCCGCGCCGAGCCAGATGATCGATGCACCCACCCCTGGCCTGCCTCCGCAGGCGATGATGCCGAAGCCGCAAGACCGCGGCCAGCACTCTACGCCGTATATATAGCCATGCCGGCAAACGAAGAAACTCAGCCCTCGTTCCTCGGCTCCATCGGCTCCGCGCTGATGGGCGCGGCGAAGGAATCCGTTATCATCGGGGTGATCGGTTTAGCCATCGGCGCGGTGCTGGGCGGGGGACTGTCCTTTGCCATGGAAACGGCGGGCGAATCCTATTCCTGGGCGGCGGTGCGCCAGGCAGCGGCCACCGGTGCGGCGCTTGCGGGCGTGGTGGCGGCCTTCGTGGGTGCGGTGCATGGCGGCATCTCCGGCTTCCAGGCGCGGGCTGCCTCCGCCGAACCGGAAGCGCGCCGGGAACCTGCGTTTGCGCGCGGCCTGGAGATTGTACGCGAATCGGAAAGCCACGCGCCGGTCATCGCGGAGGATACGCAGATGGCTGCCAATTTTACCCGGCAACACCGCCCCCTCGGCGCGCAAGGCTTCGCCAGCCCGCAACGGGCTGCGCAAGAGGGCGGGATAAGCCATTTTTAGTATCAGGAAACCGATATGGTAATGCAACCGAATCCTTCCGCAGCCCCTATGCCGGAACCGCCGCAGCCGCCGAGCGCGGGCGACTTCCTGAAATCCGCGGCGCGCGGCGCGCTGGGCATGGGCATCGTGCTGGCTGCTGTGGGTGCGGCGGCTGTTGCCGCCGTTACCGCCGGTGTTGGTTATTTTGCGCCGGATGCTGTTTCGGGAATGCTCAACAATGTGGGTTTAAAAACCATTGCCACGGCGGGCGTGACCGAGGCGGGCGCGGCAATCCCCGCTGCCACCGGCATGCTCGCCGCCGGTGGAGCCATTGCAGGCGCGGTGGCGGGTGCGGTGATGGGTGCGCCGGCGGGCGCGATGGGTGGATTGATGAACGAGCGCGACCGTTTCGTGCGCGAGCAGGTGATTCCCGCAGTCATCACCATCTCGCGCGAGCAGGGCAAGGC
>CAYMDD010000015.1:6909-14034 GCA_964389045.1 uncultured Rickettsiales bacterium | reverse complement strand
TCCATGTTTCGCCAAGGCTGGTATTGACCCACACCTTCAGCGTTTCCGGCAGGCGTTTGGCTTTGAAGAAATTCTCCACCATCTCGCCCCAGCGCACCCACGGGCTGTAAAGCTCCGAGATATGAAACCCCGCAACGCCCGCAAACTCCGCCTGCGCCCGCCATGCGCCACGCGCCAGCATCCACGGCTTGTCACTGTCTTGCAGCATGGCCTCGCAATGCTCGCATTCATAATGCGCTGCGTCCGGCTTATTGCGATCAAACTTCACCTGCGCCCAGCGCAGAGTCTGGAACGCGCCGCATTCCGGGCAAGGCACGAAGAACAGCCGCTGGTCACTTTGCTGAAAGCGGGCTTCTATTTTGCTTTCGCCCTCAATCGTCGGCGTGCTGGCCGATACCAGAAGCCGGTTCCAGAAGGTGGTGGTGCGTTTCTGCGCCAGCGAGCCGGGATCACCCTCACTACCGGCGGAAGTGGGATAGCGGTCTTCCTCATCAAGCAACACAATCCGTATCGGGCGGCTGGCCAGCGAAGACGGACTATTAGCGCCCGCCATCGTCAAATGCCCACCATTGAATTTCTTATGCAGCAGCGTGTTATCGCTGTTGCGGCTTTTCGGGTCTTTGAACAGTTCCGTCAGCGCGTCTGAATCGCGGATCATCGGCGCGAGCCGGTCTTTGCTCCATGCTTCGGCCATCTCCAGCGTGGGCTGGATAAACAGGATGGGCGATGGGTCTTGGTGAACGAAGTAACCAAGGATGTTGTTCAATATCTCGGTTTTGCCGATTTGCGCGGAGGTCATAAATACCACCTCGCGCACGCCGGGTTCATTCACCGCATCCATCATGCCGCGTTGGTAAGGTGCGCGGTCAGTCCGCCACCTTCCGGGTTCGGCGCTTGCCTCCGGGCTGAGTTTTCGGTTTTCGTCCGCCCACTGGCTTACGGTCAGTTCCGGCGGCGGCATCCACACCTGCCGGACTTTCTGCATCAGCTTCTGGTAGTGCGTCATCATGGGCGAGTTCACTCAATGCTTCGTAAATCGCCCGTTTCAGGAACCGCTCAATCTCGGTCGGTTCTTTCAGGGCGGCGATCTGGAAGGCGCTTTTGCTCGGTATGGCAAGCAGCCGCATCCGGCAGGCAGAAACTTGCTGCATCCAGTCATGTTCAATGGTTTCAATCGGAATCAGTTGGTTACGAAGTGCGGCCACTTCGAGTTCGGTTTTATCGGCCTGCGCCTTAATCAATCGGGCGCGTTCGTGATGCGTGTCACGCGGCGCGTCGGCATTGCCGTAGGCGCGATCCTGCAAATAACGCACATAGTGCTGCACGCAGCGCACCAGATCGTATTTGCCCTTGTCGGCCTTGGGGATGATGCCATCCCGCGCCAGCTGCTGCACCCGGCGTTCGGTCAGGTTCAAGAACCGCGCAATGACTGCTACCTTGTGAAGAATTTGCATGAAGGGTTCCTATCATGACGTGATAATCCACCCCGCAAACTCTCCAAACCGAAACCATTCCGCTGCATTTTCTCCCAGTATGGCAGGATCAAGCGGGCGCTGAACGCCGCCGAGTGATAATTCCTTGGCGATGATATGCTCCGCGCTAACGCCTGCCGCCACTTTACCCGCCAGCGTTAGCCGCCAAAGCACCGTGGCCTGATAGCCGGTAGCAGCTTCGCACTTATCGACAATCACAATCGCACCGCCGGGTTTGAGTGAGGCGCGGAGCTTGGCGATAAACGCCGCCCGCGCACCCACCGGCATGAACATCATCACGAGGTAACACACAGCCACATCGAACGGCTCGTAATCAAACCGGCAGGCATCCATCTGTACCAGATGCTCCTTGCCCGGTCCCGAATATTGGCCGCACATCTCTGCACTCGGCTCAATCGGCACCAGGTTCGCCTGCCGCTGGGTGAGTGCTGCCTCCAGCGCCTTGCCGATATTGCCGGTGGATGCGCCGATGTCATAGACCAGCCCGCCTTGCGGGATATAATGGCGGGCGATATGTGCCACCGCGCCGGTGACCAGATCATACCAAGGCAGTTGCTCGCGCACATGCTGGTTGAAACTCTGGGCAACGCCTGCGTGCTCGAACGTCCATTCCTTCGGGATGTCCATTACGGTGTGGGTAGTGTTGTCCATTGCTCGTTCTCAAATACTTTGACGGACGGAATACCGAATTCCGCATACATTCCTTGCGTGCGCGGGTTACTTTCAATCGCCAGATACTGCTCGCCGTTCTTTCCATGCTTCGGCAGCACCAGCTGCTCCAACATGATGCGCTTGGCGATATGCGGCGGTTTGTAATAGCGGTTGAAATGCGCTTCCTGCGGCACCCATCCGGCCTTGAAATACAGGCTATCCAGCGTCGGCTGCTTGTGCTTCTCAGGCCGCGCCGTCATCAGGATAGTGTGATACGGCGCAACCAGACTCACCAGCCAGTTACGGTAGGTTTCCTGCTGGATTTGCAGGGCGAAAGGCTTGCGCTTCTCATGACTATTGGCCACCAGCGTATAATTCAGATCGAGCAGTATAATCATAACTTCACTCCCAGCCGCCGGGAAAAGGCTTGCTTCGCTTCAGCCACCAGCCCCATGCGGCTGCCATCAGGATAGGGAAGATCAAACTCAAATTCGAGTGCTGCTTTTAGTCTTTTGAGATTGATTTCCCGTGGCTTACCGCAAATGGCCTGCACGTTGCTGTTGCTTTCATCCACCTGCACGGCGAGGAAGAATTGCTTGAACAATTCGTAAAACTCCCGCTGCGAGTGGTACTTCTGCACCTTCGGCGAAGTGGCAATATCGCCCAGCGTAATGCCCGGTTCATAATCCAGCTTGAACAGCACCGCGCCGGATTGCCGTTCATTCAGCGAGTGGTAACCACTCAGCTGCTTGATGTTGATATGGTTAATGGCAGAGGCCACCGCGTAAAGCTGCGTGGACTCATCCGCCAGCGCCGCGCAGATACAGGCGATATGCTCCCGGTCGGCCTGAAACGGCACGCTGTTCAGCACGCTGGATATGAAGATGGACGAGTAGCGCAGCTTCTGCGTACCAACCGCATGCAGAAACTCCCGCGTTAATGCGAGGCTGGCTTCCTTGTCGATTTCATCGCTTTCCGCCACCCGGTACGGCTCGAACGGCGTGACCGTGATACCCATGCTGCGAAGGATGCGGGTTTCATGCAAATGCCCCGCGCCGAAATCCAGCACGCAGCGCCCATGCTGCTTGATCCAGCGTTCGCGGTTAGCGGCCTCGTGAATATCAAAGGCCTTGGCGGTAGAATCCCCCGCCACCGCGAAGATGAAGCCACGCCCAAGGCTGTTTCGCACCTGACGCAGGCGCCGGAAGGAATTATGGCGCAGCAGATCCTCGTAGCGGCGATGAATATCAAAATCCATCGACAGGTAATTGAGCATCGCTTCCGCCAGCTGGCCTTCCGCGTCAGTGACAAACACCACCGGCACCTGTTCCAGTCCCAATTCGGCACAGTGCTGCAAGCGGCCAATGCCATTGACCACCCGGTAATCCCGCGTGGCCACCACCGGCATCATAATCCCGCGCCGCTTCAGCGTTTTGGCGATGTTCAGCGAATAACCCTTCCAGCGGCCTGTGTTCGCCTTCAGGAATGGGGCGATAGGATGCGGCTTGGCATTCAGGCATGGATAAAACTCCGGGCTATCTATCGCCTTATCGGGCAGGCCTTCGGCGAGCTTACGCACATCCGCCGCCTGCATCCGCGCAGTCATATCCGCCACCGTGTCGCTCTGGCCTAAATCATTGGTGGCGCGGTTAAACACCACGTTGACGCCTTTGCGCTCTGCCAAATCCATCGGGCGCGTGACCTCCACCGGTAACTGCGAGGCTCCCATGCGGCAGGCGACATGATGACGCTGGTGGCCAGAGATGATTTCCCCGTCCGGCGTCGCATAGAGCGGCAGCAGAAAGCCCAGCTTGCGGAGGCTGAGTTCAATCAAGTCCAGCCGCTCCGGGTCTGCCACACGCGGGTTATAGGTGGAGGGCGCAATATCGTTGACGTTTACCAGTTTCATAATCCGAGCCGTTTCTTCAGTTCTGCGATGATTTCTTTTTTCTCGAAGCCCACATCCTGCTTCATGGCCTCCAGCCATTCGAGATATTGCTCTCGCGGGATAGGGAATGTGTAACCACCAATCCGGGCGGAGGTGTCGGCTTCCTCGATGTCGTCCTCGCCATCCTCGCCGAACCCATCGGCCAGCTCATCCAGCGAAGCCTGAATCTCTTTCAGTTCCTCGGTGTTGAAGCCCAGCATGTCGGTGTCATAGGAAGCGTCATCCAGTTCGGTGATCTCCAGCTGGAGCAGCGCCTTATCCCACTCCGATTCCTCGCCCACGCGGTTATCGGTGATGCGGTAGGCCTTGATCTGTTCCGCCGTCAGTTCTGTTGCCACATGCACCGGTACTTTCTTCAAGCCCAGTCGCTTGGCCGCTTCAAAGCGCACATGCCCGACGACGATCACCATTTCCTTGTCGGTGACAATCGGCTGGCGGAAGCCAAACTCCTTGATGGAGGCGGCGACCTTTTCAATCGCGTGCGCGTTAATCCTTGGATTCCGCGCATAGGGAATCACCTGATCCAGCGGCATCAGTTCAATCGTCATCTCACTATCTCCTTGGTTTTTGCGAAGTGATTTCGCACGGCATTTCGTTTTTTGATTTTGGGTTATCGTTATTTATCAATTGGATGTGCCGAAAAAAACGAAACGAAATCGACATTTTTATGCTGGCGCTAACGAAATCCCGCGCTCGCGGCGTACCCGTGCAGGCCGGGCTGGAAGGACCCGCCGCGCTTGCTCCGGTTCAACATATTGAAAAACATATCAAAACAGCGTTGATTGCAGCTGCACGCCTGTTATCCAATAGAAGGTTTAACCCCACAAAAAAGAGGCAAACACTATGGAAAAACACACCAACCCCATCGAATTTAAGGCCAACCCCAACGAAAAAGCCATCGACCCCAGCGAATATGCTAAGCGCATCGCCGAACTGAATGACCGCTTCCGCCAAACCTATTGGGGCGGCAAGGTGATGACCACCTGCGGCGTGAACGAATTACCTGAAGACTTACAGCTGCGTCTGTTCCGCGCCGTGTCCGATTATGATGATTTCGACTGGCGCAACGACCCACACGGGGAACATGACTTCGGCAAGGTAGAAATCGACAACCACGAATTCTTCTGGAAGATCGACTATTACGATGCCCGTATGGAATGCGGTTCCGAAGACCCGGCTAACCCCGACGTCACCACCCGCGTGCTGACCATCATGCTCACCAGCGAGTATTAACGCCTGATCTTTGACAGGTAGAACGCCAGATTCTGCATAAACTCCTTCGGCAGGCGATCCGCCACCGTGCGCTCCATCACCTGCACATTCTCCTTCTGCTTAAACAGCTGCATGATGCCGGGACCAAACAGCATCTTCAGCGGTAACCGCTTCCCTGATTTCCTCATATACACTTCTGTCTCACTCGAACCCTTCTTGCGCGGTGCGATGAAGGCGCTGCGATAGGTTTTCGTCTTGCCCCATGCTTTGGCCTTCACCAGCCCACGCTTGCCACCGGGCTGTTGAGTAGGCTTCTTCGATCCCACCACAAATTCAATGAGCCGCAAAGGACGCTCGCTTGCCACCAGTTCCGCCCATAAGCGCCGCACAGTAGATTTACGGGTTTCGATACGCCGCTTTACCGCCGCCTGCCTGCCGCCGATCTGTGGGGCTATATGGCGGGCGCTGGCAGACTTCGTACTCTCCGCCACCCGGTTAAGCGTCCGCACCGTCGCCTGCGGCACCGCCTGTTTCTCCAGATTGCTCAGGCCACGGCGAAGCGCCTTCAGGTCGCTCTCGACTGAAATATCTACCGGCATGATGATGTCCTGATGTTAAGCTGCAAGCTGGGTTGAAATGTAAAATGGAAACTGGATAATAGCTGCTCGGTGATCCGGATTTTGTCGAAATTCGTCAACTAAGGACCGCCATTTGGCACAAAATTGCTGTGAATCCGCCAGGTTCGAATCCCAGCCGGGCGGTCATTAGGTTCGAAAATTCGATTTTCTGCTTAAATCAGTATTGGCAGTACAAATTTCGCTATTTCTTAACATTCAAACAGAGTGAGATGCTTTAAGATCTCAGAATGCCTAGAGATTGGACGCCACAACAACCTGCTATTGAATTTGAACGGAAACATGGACTTTCCGACATAGCCGGGCATTATAAATTTCCAGATGAACCGGGCTGGGATCGCCTCTCCATGCAGCACATGGTATGGGATCAATACGATGCGCTATCACGCGAAGATGCGGTAGCGAAGCGAATCAAGCAATTTGGCGAGTCGTTGAGGCAACCCAGCTATTACGCTTAAAGAGATCGAGGCGAATGAAAATCTCGTTCAGGTTTTTGGAAGATTTGTGCAACAGCGTGAGTATGAAGAACTGGTAACAATGCTTGGCAAGCTGGAAGTATTGAATCCAGAAATTGCACGCATCCGTTTTGATAGAGCAAACACGAAGCATTTATCCGATGTGGTGCATGGTATGGTTTCCGGTTTCAATCCGGATTGCATTGACCATTATATCAATCGCCTCAATGGGGTTAATTGCTTGAGGGGTATTGAAGAACATATGCCCGAAATAGAACGGCGCGCGTTAGAATCTAAAGTGTTGCAAAAATTAGGCATGGAAGCTGAACATACCGTTGGCTGGATTGCCTCTCATCCCACTCTTGAAAAGATTTGGATGCAAGTAAAGGATAGGCCAATAGCTGCATTGGCAGAGGGTATTGAAAAGTCTGCAAGTCGATTACATCTATAATTTTATGCTGCCAATTTTTTGAAGGAGTTGGCTTCCCCAGTATAATTGATTCTATGCTGCACAATCTCTAAGCAATCCGGTGCAAAGGTTCGAAACCCGTTTGCTACGCGCCGCCATATCATTTTGGGACAATAGAAATTTACTATTACAAATTTTTTTATATTATTAGCTCTTAGCCATAGTAATCCGCACCAGAGAGATTCAAAAAATCGCCGATTGGTTTGATAATTTTTTGCGCCATACTATAGAGATTTTAGTGCGGAGATATTTGCATCTGCTG
>CAYMDD010000015.1:0-6899 GCA_964389045.1 uncultured Rickettsiales bacterium | reverse complement strand
TGATTATGCTCACAGAGATGTAGTGCAAAGGCATAGAGATGGAGAGAGCCAAATTTCCCAAAGTCACAAAAGCGGTGCAAACAGGCGAGACCGGAATTAATATTGTTTCTCAGATAGTGAATGACGAATTGGGATGGATAACCTTCACAACATTCGAATTGGTTTTCCTGTATTCCTCAATATACGCGCAGACGACCAGGCGCTTTTCTTTCTTATCTCCTGGCTTATCCTTGTCCTCAGCTTTGAAAATGTGAACTCGATCCTCATCTTCCATATACTTATCGATATATTGGATAATATCGGAGGTTTTTGTGATGTATGACCACTTAAGCGCGCCATTCTGAATGCATGATTCCACATGGTAGTATGGATACAAAATAGCTTTTTCGGTATGCGTGATCGCATACAGCTTGCGTGGATATTCGCGGTCGTAATCCCATTCCTCCTTTCGCTTAACCCAACGGGCATAACGAAATGAAAAATTCGGCTTCTGCTCCGCGCTGAATGAGTATTGCATGCGGCTTGATAGCCCTTGTAAATGCCCGCCGCGATTAACCGTAAATGCGTCAATCCCTACTTGGTCGAATGCATCCACCAGTTCATTACGCTGTAATAGCTCTAACGGATGAATAGTGGCTTTTAAACGCGGCTCAAGGCGCGGGCGAATTTCTTGCCAGAAATGGTCCGCGCTTTTGCGCATCCGATCTTTTTTGGCGGCATCGATCACTATGTTAAAGCCTTCTTCACATACCCCACCAGTTGATCCAGCGCCTTGCCCCAGCCGTCGTGGAAGCCCTGGTCTTCATGTTTCTGTCGGGCGTCTTCATCGCTGTGCAGGGCGAAGGCGGTGTATTTCGTGCCGCTTCCCTTCGGCTCCAGTAGGAGCATGGCGGTGAAGAACTTGCCGAAACAGTCGTTGGGCGCCTCCGCCGGGCGGAACCCGGCGTGGAGCGCGTCCGTCCATACCAGCTTTTCATTCTCGACCACTTCCAGGTAGCAGCCGGCGCCGGGGTATTCCTTTCCCTCAGGCGAGCGCATCACCGTGCGGAAAAGCCCGCCGGGCTTTAAATCGATCTCGCACTCCACCGTTTGCCACGGGGCGGGCGTAAACCAGTGCTTTAAATGCTCCGGCACCGTCCAGGCTTTCCATACCTTCTCCCTCGGCACATCGATGACGCGCTCCAGTTTCAAATCGAGCTTCGGGTTGAACGGATAGGCGTGCGTCATAAACTTCTCCTTGAACAAAAGTCAGTCCCACCGCACTTCCGGCGGCAGGCTCATGAGGATGGCGTCCACATTGCCGCCCGTCATCAGGCCGAACCGCGTGCCGCGGTCGTAGAGCAGGTTGAATTCCACATACCGCCCACGGCGCTTGAGCTGGTAGGCGCGCTCTTCGTCCGTCCAGGGTTTATCCATATGCCTTTGCACAATGATGGGGTAGACGGCAAGGAACGCTTCGCCCACGGCTTGGGTGAACGCGAAATCTTTTGCCCAGTCGCCGCTGTTCAGCTGATCGTAGAAAATCCCGCCCACGCCGCGCGGCTCGGCTCTGTGCTTGAGGTAGAAATATGCATCGCACCCCTGTTTAAATTTCGGGTAATAGCCGGGGTCGAAGCGGTCACACGCGCTTTTCAGCGCGGCATGGAAATCGCGCGTGTCCGCCTCGTCCGGCACGATGGGCGTCAAATCCGCGCCCCCTCCAAACCAGAGCTTGGCGTTCTCCCCCACCACGATCATGCGTGTGTTCATGTGCACCGCCGGGACGTGGGGGGAGCGCATATGCGCCACCAGGGAAATGCCCGACGCCCAGAAGCGCGGGTCTTCCGTAGCGCCGGGGATTTCCGCCCGGAACGCCTCGCTGAACTCGCCGAACACGGTGGAGATGTTCACCCCCACCTTCTCGAACACCTGCCCCTTCATCACCGACATCACGCCCCCGCCGCCGCCTTCGCGGCTCCATGGGGTGCGCATAAAACGGCCTGGGCTGCCGCCTCCGTCCTCAATCGCCTCGAAGGCCGCGCAGATGCGGTTTCTTAAATCTTCGAACCATGCGGCGGCGCGCCGTTGTTTTTCTTCTATCTCCACCACTTTCAGTCCCCTGGTAACTGCCCCGTCTGCCGCAGCGCCTCCGCCAGCGCGACGGCAGCGGCCTGCGCCACGTTTAAGCTCCGCATGCCGGAGGCAAGCGGGATCAGCACCCGCGCATCGGCAGCTTGATGCACCTCTTCCGGCACGCCTGCGCTCTCTCGCCCCATCAGCAGCGTATCGGACGGCGCGAAGGCGAAGCGATGATAAGGCGTTGCGGCTTTGGTGGAAAGGAGTATCAGCCGCCCCGGCGGGCGGTTTTGCAAAAATGCTTCCCACGACGCATGCCTGCGCCACTCGGCGGCATCCGCGTAATCCATGGCACTGCGGCGGATTTTGGCTGCATCCAGCGGGAATCCACACGGCTCAATGATGTCAAGCGGCACGCCCAAACAGGCGCACAAGCGCAGGATACTGCCAAGATTTTGAGGAATATCGGGCTGATACAGGCTTAAGCGCATAAGTTACGCATATGACGATCCCATGAATTTAAGCGATGCAACGGCAAAAGCCGTTTATAGTCCACCGGTTTTCTGCCATACTGGCCGCATGCTGATACTATATTCATCATGACCCTGCACGTCCCCGTCCCGCCCTCACCGCAGCCGCCGCGGGATCCGTTCCGCGTATTCTATGCGATTACCGGCTTGGGATTCATCGCCTTCGCCTCCGGTTTCGCCGTGTGCCTTTCCGGCGTCGACAGCATCGAAGCCTGCGTAGACCACGCCGACAGCATGGTGAGCGTCATGAAAGCGGCGGGCGATAAGATCATCGCCTGGTGTATCGCCCTGTTTGGGGAAGTCTTCAGCCGTTACCCCGTCGGCGGCTGAACCATCCCCTCCGCCGGCGAGCTGGCCACAGCCCATGCGCGTTTTTCCATGCGCCCGGCGAGGTAAGCGAGCCTGCCCGCCGTCACCGCCTGCCGCATGGCCTTGGCCATCGTCACCGGATCTCGCGCAGCGGAAATCGCCGTATTGAGCAGCACGCCCGCGCAGCCCAGCTCCATCGCCAGCGCCGCGTCCGACGCTGTGCCTACGCCTGCATCCACCAGCACGGGCACGCGCACCGCCTCTACCACCGCCCGGATGGCATGCGGGTTTAAGATGCCCAGGCCGGAGCCGATAGGCGCGGCCAGCGGCATCACCGCCGCGCAGCCCGCCGCCTCGAGCTTGCGCGCCGCCACCGGATCGTCATTGGTGTAGGCCATTACCTGGAAGCCTTCTTGAACCAGCGTCCCGGTGGCTTTCAGCGTCTCTTCCACATCCGGGTAGAGCGTGTTCGCGTCGCCGATCACCTCGAGCTTCACCAACTCCCAGCCGCCCAGCTCACGCGCAAGGCGCAGCGTACGCACCGCTTCTTCCGCCGTATGGCAGCCCGCCGTGTTGGGAAGGTAGGTGTAACGTTTCGGATCAAGCTGCGTGATGATGCTTTCTTCGCCCCCCCCCAAATCCGCCCGCCGCACCGCGACCGTTACAATCTCCGCGCCGCTCGCCTCCATGGCGTCTTTCATGATCTGCGCGCTGGCATACCGCCCGGTGCCGACCAGCAGGCGAGACTGGAAGGATTTTCCTCCCAGAAAGAATGAATCGTCCGCCATACTTTATCCGCCGCCGATGAAGCGGACGATCTCCACCCGGTCGCCGTCGCTTAAGCAAGTGCTCCCGTGCAGCGAGCGCGGCACCACCGCCCCGCGCAGCTCGACCGCCACCTGCGTGGAAGCATGCCCCAGCAGCTTCAGCAGCTGCGTGACGCTTGCACCTTCGGGCACGGCGCGGAGTTCGCCGTTGACGATGACATGGATAGCGGGTTCGGAAAGGGTGTTAAGCATTTGGCAAGAAATCTAGGGGATGATGCGGAGTTATTCCAGCGTTTCCTTTTGAAAAAACCGGCCATTCCTTTCATGTCCAGCACCATCCTTATCGTCAACGGCCCGAACCTCAACATGCTGGGGCGCCGGGAGCCGCAGATCTACGGAAGCGAAAGCTTGAACGATATCGAGCGCTTATGCCGGGAGGCCGCATTGCGCTTGGGTTTCAGCGCGGAATGCTTCCAAAGCAACGAGGAAGGCGCGATCCTCGCCAAACTGCACAGCGCCTTGGAAGGCAAGTATGCCGGGATCATCATCAATGCAGGCGCTTATACCCACACCTCCATCGCCATTCTCGACGCGCTGTCGATGCTCTCCGTCCCCGTGATCGAAGTGCATCTCTCCAACATCTTCCGCCGCGAGCCGTTCCGGCATGAATCCTACGTCTCGAAGGCGGCGGCGGGCGTCATCTGCGGCTTCGGCGCTTTCGGCTATGCCCTAGCCTTTGACGCCATGCGCAGGCTGGTGGAGGGCACGGCCAATGGAAAAGATCACGCCTGAACAGCTGCTCGCCGCGTATGCGCACG
The DNA here is from genome assembly GCA_964389045.1 of uncultured Rickettsiales bacterium. GTDB lineage: Bacteria > Pseudomonadota > Alphaproteobacteria > Rickettsiales > SXRF01 > CAYMDD01. The sequence continues at coordinate 2,420 of CAYMDD010000015.1, read as the reverse complement.
GCTTTTTCCCGATGGCCGAAAAGCGCCATTCCCGGCGCTTGGGCTGGTATTTCCCCGAAACGCGCGGCGTGCTGCCGCTGGAGGGCTTCCACGTGCCGCGCTCTTTGCGGAAATTCTTGCGCAAATCGCCCTTCCGCATCACCGTCAACCGGGCATGCGCGGAAGTCATCGCGGCATGCGCGGAGCGCAGCTCCACCTGGATCAACGACGAGATCATCGCCCTCTACACCGAACTCCACCGCTTAGGCTTCGCCCACAGCGTCGAATGCTGGGAGGAGGACAGGCTCGCAGGCGGGCTTTATGGCATCGCATTGGCAGGAGCATTCTTCGGCGAAAGCATGTTCTCCCGCGCGGAAAACGCAAGCAAGGCGGCCATCGTTCATCTCGCGGAACGCCTCCGCCACGGCGGCTACACGCTGCTCGACGCGCAATACGTCAACGAGCATCTAAAGCAATTCGGCGTCGAGGAAATCCCGGCGGAGGAATATTTGCGCCGTCTCCGCCAAGCGCTCACCATAACACCGGAGCCGGTGTTTGCATCATGAGTAAAAGATAGGTTCAATTGGGTTTAATATTGAACCTATCGTATCCGTTATCTTGTCCGCACCAAGCGGTTAAGTATCATAATAACCGTCATCCCTGCTCACTTTAAACTTAAGGTTGGCAGGGATGACAACGTTACGGGAGACGCAAGCAGCAAGAAATTCAGTAAGTCTCTAATGGCTTATGCATGCCCAACAGTATAGGATAAATGCGCAAAATCGGCAATGCCGAGCGAGGCGGCGGCGAGTGACCATTTCACGTCATTGTCCGCCTCGAACACCACCGCGCCGCTGGCGGGCGCCACGATCCAGCTGCCCATTTCGATTTCGGCTTCCAGCTGGCCGCTTTCCCACCCGGCATAGCCCAAGGTGAGGAATCCGTGGCGGGGCGATTTGCCCTGCGCCATGTCCTTTAAAATATTGATGTTCGCCGTCATGGCGATGCCGCTGCCGGGCAGCAGGCTATCGTCCAGGCGCACGTCGTCGCTGTGCAGCACGAAGCCGCGATGCGCATCCACCGGCCCGCCGAAATGCACCTGCATGTCGGGCAGCACGCTCTCGACGGGGATGGACAACTGCTCCATGATTTCCGCCAGGCTGATCGACTGGATGGCGGAATTGACGATGATTCCCATCGCGCCTGCGGCATTATGCGCGCAGACGTAGATCACCGAGCGGTTAAAGCATCCGTCCTGCACCGAAGGCATGGCGACCAGCAGCCGCCCGGTCAGGTAGCCCGAGGGGTTGTCCATCATCTCCACATCGAAAGGGCGCTTAATCATCATGCTCATTATATGTCTACCTCACCACGGAACACCATCAAAAAGCGATAGGGTTTAACCGTCCGCCGGTCATTCCGCGTTTCCTTGCATATTCCATGCCAGCGGCGCCAGCTGCACCTCTTTCGCTCCGCATCGAAGCGGCGCGCCATCCTGCTTGGCTTTCTCAAGCGCTTCCGCGTTCACCAGCGCCAGCCCTTCGCCTGCGCGCGAAGAGCGGATTTCCCCGATGGCCGCATCGTTCGCCGTGACCGCGGCTCCCGCTTCCGGCAGCGCGTCGCCGCGCACGCCCATCAAGCGCTTGCGGATCGTCGCGCGGTAGCGCATGCGCGCCGTCACCTCCTGCCCGACATAGCACCCCTTGGCGAAATCGATGGCATTCAAGCGGTCCAGCCCGTATTCCATCGGCAGGCTTTTTTCCGGGATCAAATCGCTCAAACCCTCCGGCACGCCGAGATGCAGCCGCCATGCGTCATATTCCTCCGGGGAGCCGGGCGCAAAGCGCGCCTGGTAATCCATGGCTTCCTCCGCGCTCACCGCGCCGCGTAGACCTAGCGCCGCCAGGCGCGGATCGGGATGCAGGGGCGGAGCATCTGTTTCCTGCCCTTCGCCGTACACCGCCGCCACTCGGTGCCCGGCCAGCGCTTCGATCTCCACCTTGCTGCGCAGGCGGTAGAGCTTCAGCCTGCCCAGCAGATCGTTCGCGCGCGATGCGACCACATCCAGATAGATGCCGCCTGCTTCGGGATAGAGGAAAAAATCATGCAGGAATTTTCCCTGCGGCGTCAGCAGCAGCGCGTAGAGCGCTTCGCCCTTCTCCAGCTTCCGCGCGTCGTTCGTAATCAGCCCTTGCAGGAAGGAAACCGCATCTGCGCCGCTTACGCGCAGCAGCGCGCGGTGCGGGAGGAGCGTGTAACGAAGATCGGGCGCCATGGCCTTATACATAGGAAGGAACCCGCCCGCGCTCAAGCGCATTACGCATTGACGCCGCCCGAATACCCCTTATGATGCGTTCCCTCGCTTTTTTCGCCTTAAAACGCCCCTGTGGTGGAACTGGTAGACGCGCCGGACTCAAAATCCCATGAGTCCTTCGCGTAAG
>CAYMDD010000014.1:3546-14278 GCA_964389045.1 uncultured Rickettsiales bacterium | reverse complement strand
GAGAAGATGATGGCGCAGCTGACCCATGTCGGCGCCGACGCCACCGGCAGGATCAGCGGGGCGGGCGCGTCCGACCTGGCCGGGGCGGGCTTGAGCGGCATGGGCATGGCGGGCGGGCAATACCAAGGCGCGCGCGGGCTGGACCCGGAACTGGTCAAGCGCATCGAGGCCATGTACGGGTTCGACAAGCCGCCTGCGGAGCGGTTTTTCGGCATGGTCAAGGATTACCTGGTTTTCGATTTCGGCGAGAGCTTCTACCGCAACGCCGGCGTCCTCGAATTGATCGGCCAGACGCTTCCCGTCACGATCAGCTTAGGTTTGTGGACGATGCTGCTGACCTATGCCATCTCGATCCCCTTAGGCATCCGCAAGGCCGTGCGCGACGGCAGCGCCTTCGACTGGTGGACGAGCACGGCGATCATCGTCGGCTACGCCATCCCCAGTTTTCTCTTCGGCATTCTGCTGATCGTGCTGTTCGCGGGCGGCAATTATTTCAGCTGGTTCCCCTTGAAAGGCCTCACCTCCGACAATTGGGCGGAGCTGTCGCTTGCGGGCAAGGTGGCGGATTACTTCCACCATATCGCGCTGCCCGTCACGGCCATGACCATCGGCGGGTTCGCCAGCCTGACCTTGCTCACCAAAAACTGTTTTCTGGACGAACTGCACAAGCTCTACGTGACCACGGCGCGCGCCAAGGGTTTATCTGAGCGGCGGGTGCTCTACGGGCATGTGTTCAGAAACGCAATGTTGATCGTGATTGCCGGGCTGCCGTCGGCGCTGCTCAAAATTCTGTTTACCTCGGCGCTCTTGATCGAGATCATCTTCTCGCTCAACGGGCTGGGGCTACTCGGCTACGAGGCGGTGGTGGGCAGAGATTACCCGGTGGTGTTCGGCACGCTTTATATTTTCACGCTCTTGGGTCTGGTCTTCGGGCTGATCGGCGATCTGGCCTATGCCTGGGTGGATCCACGCATCGATTTCGAGCGCAGGGGCGCATGAGCCTGCTTGCATCCGCTCCGTTTACGCCGGAGCCATACGCGGACATCCTGGATGCTTTTCCGCCGGGCGCGATGCCTGAGGCGGCCTATGCCAAGATGCTGGCGCGCTTCGTCGCCGTCACGGATGCGCGCTTAAGCCGCATCGTCTACGCAAGCGAAGGCTTGAGAGTGACCGGCTTGATGGCAACGCCTGCGGAGATTGCGCCAGGCGCGCATCCTATCGTTGTCTACAACCGCGGCGGCAGCGGGGAATACGGGAGGCTCACGCTCTATACCGCTTTGCAAATGCTGATTCCCCTGGCGCAGGCGGGTTATCTGGTGTTTGCCTCCAATTACCGCGGCAATGCGGGCGGCGAGGGAAGGGAGGAATTCGGCGGCGCGGACGTGGCGGATGTGCTGGCGCTGCTCGCCATCGCCAGGGCGCAGCCGGGCTGGGACGGAAGCAATGCGTACATGGTCGGCCATTCGCGCGGCGGCATGATGACGGCGCTCAACTTGAAAGCAGGCGCAGAAGTCAACGCCGCCGTTTCCATCGCGGGGTTTCTGGACGTGGCGGAGGCGTGGCGGCGCGAGCCGGACATGCGCGAGCGGGTGTTCGCCCGGTATATCCCGCAGGAAGAGCGGGAATCGGAGGAAGCCTATATCCACCGCTCCGCGCTTTACTGGCCGGAGAAGATCGGCGCGCCGCTGCTGCTTTTGCACGGGGATGCCGACGATGTGGTGAACGTCTCCCACAGCATCCGCATGGCGGAGAGGCTGGAAAACTTGGGCAAGTCGCACAAGCTGATGGTGTATCCGGGCGGAAACCACGCGCTCACAAGGCATTGGCCGGATGTGCTTGATGAGATAAAACAATGGCTTGAGCAGTACCGGCACAAAATGTAACCTGTGGCTTCATGCAAACGTCACATATGCGTGCCTGAAAAACGGCTAGAATGAGCGGGAAATCACCGAGCCGGATCATGACCAAAAAACGCAGCAACGATTCCATCTTTCAAGGCGCGCTCGCCAAAAGCGGGTATAAGCCGACCGCCAACACGGTGCCGGTGATCGTGGAGGACGCCAAAGGCAATGTCGTGGCGGCACACCGCGTTGATCTCCGGCAGCACGGGGTGCGCCATCTACCGGAAGAGGATGCGCCGTTAATGTTCGAGCATGCCCCGGATCTGTTCAAGGAAGCGGGGATCGGCGCGATGGCCGAAGCCGCCCCGCCGGAAGGCGCGCCGTCGGCATTCGCGCCAAAGCCGGGGGAAAAGGACAAGCCCGGCTTGGGAAGCGACGCGCCGCGCTGAGGCTTGGCAATAGCGCCTAAACGGTGCTACAAGCATGGGGAGATTCTTTCCTTCTCCATTGCATGACGCTTTCTCCTCTTGCCCGCCGCCGCCTCCAGCTGTTCCGCGCCAACCGGCGGGCATGGGTAAGCTTTTGGATTTTCGCCTTTCTTTTTTTCATCAGCCTCTTCGCCGAAATGATCGCCAACGATAAGCCGCTGGCGGTGCGCTACGAGGGGAGGTGGTATTTCCCAATCTTCTCCTATTACAGCGAAAAGGATTTCGGCGGCGATTTCGAGACGCAAGCCGATTTCCGCGACGCGGTGCTGCGCGAAAGAATAGCGCAGCGCGGCTGGATGGCGATGCCGCCCATCCCGTTCGGCTCGACCACCATCAATTACGATACGCCGACGCCCAACCCGTCGCCGCCGTCTTCCGTCAACTGGCTGGGCACGGACGACCAGGGGCGGGATGTGGCGGCACGGCTGATTTACGGTTTCCGCATCTCCGTGCTGTTCGCATTGGCGCTGACACTCATAAGCGCCGCCATCGGCATTCTGGCCGGTGCGGTGCAGGGGTATTTCGGCGGCTGGGTGGATTTGTGGATGCAGCGCTTCATCGAGATCTGGTCGGGCCTGCCGGAGCTGTTCGTGCTGATTATTCTGGCAAGCCTGGTCACGCCCAATTTCTGGTGGCTGCTGCTGATCCTGCTGCTGTTCACCTGGATGTCCTTGACGGGCGTGGTGCGCGCGGAATTCCTGCGCGCGCGCAATTTCGACTATGTGCGGGCGGCGCGTGCGCTGGGGGTGAGCGAATGGCGAATCATGCTCCGCCATGTGCTGCCCAACGCGCTGGTGGCGGCGATGACCATGCTCCCCTTCCAGTTCTCCGGCGGGGTGACGGTGCTGACCACGCTCGATTTCTTAGGCTTCGGCCTGCCGCCGGGATCCGCCTCGCTGGGCGAGCTGCTTCTACAGGGCAAAAGCAACCTACAGGCGCCTTGGCTGGGGATTACCGGCTTTTGCGTGATCGCCGGCATGCTGGTGCTGATCGTCTTTATCGCCGAAGGGGTGCGCGATGCGTTCGACCCGCGCCGGAGCTTGGGAAAACCCGCATGACGCTGCTTGAAATCTGCAATCTGTCGCTTGGTTTCAGCGATTTTCAGGCCGTGCGGGATGTGTCGCTTCGCATCCGGGCGGGCGAGATGTTCGCGCTGGTGGGCGAATCGGGGTCGGGCAAGTCGCTCACGGCGCTTTCCGTCATGGGATTGCAGCCGGAAGGAGCGAAAGTTTCGGGCAGCATCCGCTTTGAGGGGCAGGAAATCACCGGCTTGGGAAACGAGGCGCTGCGCGCCCTGCGCGGCAACGACATCGGCATGGTGTTCCAGGAGCCGATGAGCGCCCTCAATCCGCTGCACACCATCGGGCGGCAGGTGGAAGAAGCCATTGCCGTGCACCGCGGCAGCGCCGCGCGCTCAGGAGTGGCGGCATTGCTGGAAGAAGTGGGGCTTTCGCAGTTTAAAGACCGGCTGGAGAGCTACCCGCATCAGCTTTCCGGCGGCGAGCGCCAGCGGGTGATGATCGCCATGGCCATCGCCAACCGGCCTAAGCTGCTGATCGCCGATGAGCCGACCACCGCCGTCGACGTGACGATCCAGGCCAAGCTGCTCAAGCTGCTCAAGCGCCTTCAGCGCGAGCGCGGCATGGCGATGCTTTTCATCACCCATGATTTGACGCTGGTCAAGCGCCTGGCCGATACGGTGGCGGTGATGAAAGAAGGCCGCATCGTCGAGCAGGGCGCGGTGTCGGACGTGTTCGCCAGCCCGCGCGAGGCCTACACGAAGGCGCTGCTTGGGGCGGAGCCGAAAGGAAGCGCCGTGCAGCCGCTGCCGGACTGGGGAGGAGAGTTCGTGCGCGCCGAGGGGGTAAGCGTCCGCTTTCCGATCCGCAGCGGGCTGCTTCGGCGCGTGCGCGGGCAGGTGGAAGCGGTGCGGGATGTGTCACTCACGATACGCGCGGGTGAGACGCTGGGGCTGGTGGGCGAGTCGGGATCGGGCAAGACCACGCTGGCGCTGGCGCTGCTTAAGCTCCAGCCCGCTGCCGGGCGCATCGTGTTTTTAGGCAAAGACATCTCCGCGCTTCAGCCCCGGCAGGCGCGCACTTTGCGAAAAAATATGCAGATGGTTTTTCAAGACCCCTACAGCAGCCTTAACCCGCGCATGCAGGTGGAGGATATCGTCGGCGAGGGGTTGCGTGTGCATATGCCGGGCTTAAGCGCGGAGGCGCGGCGCGCGCGTGTGGCGGGCATCCTAACCGAAGTGGGGCTGGAGCCGCAGCATATGCAGCGCTATCCGCACGCCTTCAGCGGCGGGCAGCGCCAGCGCATCGGCATCGCGCGGGCGATGGTGCTGGAGCCGAAGCTGGTGGTGCTCGACGAGCCGACTTCGGCGCTGGACTTGACCGTGCAGGCGCAGCTGATTGCGCTCTTGAAGCATTTCCAGAAAGAAAAACGCATCGGCTATCTCTTCATCAGCCACGATCTGCGCGTGGTCAAATCCATCGCCCACCGCGTGCTGGTGATGCGCCGCGGCGAGGTGGTGGAGGAAGGCCAGACGGAAGCGCTGTTCGCTACTCCGCGGCAGGATTATACCAAGGCGCTGCTCGACGCGGCGTATCTGAAGGCGTTTTAGCGGGGGTATCTCAACTTTTCCTCCTTCCGGCGCGGCGGCAGGGCGGTTATCCTTACGGAAGAGGGTAGAAGGGGCAGGGGAGGAAAAGGTTAAAAATGCAACAAAATGCAACGGAATGCAACGCTTTTGCGCCTGTTTCCTATAGGCTGTTGGCAGATCGTACCGGTTGGAAGCGGCGAAAGAATGAAAAAAAACGCGCCGCCCTTTATTCAGGACGGCGCGCCGTTTTTAGGTTTTAAAAACGCTTACTGCTTGGTGGTGGTTTCTTCGACTTTCTTGCCGTTCACCTTCTTGGTGTGGGTGTGGGTGCCGTCTTTGTGCACCTTGTCTTCGGTTTTGGTGGTGGTTTTGTTCATCAAGCCCTTGGGATCGTTCACGGTCTTGGTAGTGACGGTTTTCTCGGTGCCGTTGGCGTCCACGTCCACTTCGGCTTTGGTTTCGGTTTTCACCTTGCCGGAAGCGTCGGTGCTTTCTTCGGTCACTTTCTTGGTCATGTCGCCGTCGGCGTCTTTTTCCACTTTCACTTTGGATTCATAGGATTCTTCCGCGGCGAAGGAAGGAGCGGCAAACGCAACGCCGGCAACGGCGGCCAGCAGAGAAAGGGTCTTGTTCATAAGGTTTGTCCTTGAAGTTATAATTGAATGGTTCAATCGACTTGAAGCGCCGGAGGGTGAAAACCCTCAACCGCCAGCCAACATGCATACCATAATGGAATGAGGTTAAAAGCACTATGGCGCTTTAATTACAAATTTGTAATCGTGCCTCACGCTGCGCCGTCGCGCAGATTCTCCAACTCCAGCCAGCGCAGCTCGGAGGCTTCCAGCTCGGCCAGCGCTTTGCTCAAGCGTGCTGCGGCGGCATCGAAAGCTTCGGCGTCGCGCGTATAAAGATCGGCATCTGCGAGCGTGATTCTCAGCTGCGCGATTTCCTGCTCCAGGGCTTCGATTTTCGAGGGGAGCTTTTCCAGCTCATGCACCAGCTTGAAGGACATGCGAGTGCGCGGCGGAGCGCCGGTTGCGGCCTTGGGCGCGCTTTCCCTGGCGGTAGGCGCCGCGCTTTTAAGCGTTTCCTTGCCTTCCTGCTGCCGCTTGAAGACAAGGTAATCGGTATAGCCGCCGCTATGCGCGGTGATGACGCCGTCTCCCTCGAAGGCGAGGATTTCCGTGACCGTCTTGTCCAGGAAATCGCGGTCATGGCTGACCAGGATCAGCGTGCCGCGGTAATCGCTTAAAATTTCCTGGAGGCGGTCGAGCGTATCCATGTCGAGGTCGTTGGTGGGTTCGTCGAGGATCAGCACGTTGCCGGGGTTGCTGAGGACTTTGGCCAGCATCAGCCGGTTGGCCTGGCCGCCGGAGAGGGTGGAAACCGGGTCGCGCGCAATTTTGGGGTCGAAGAGAAAATCCTTTAAATAGCCGCAGACATGCTTCGGCTTTTTCTCCTCGCCGTAGCCCAGGAATACGTAATCGCCGCCGTTCGGGCATAAGGTCTGCCAGAGTGTTTTCTTCGGGTTCAGCTCGCTCCTGTGCTGGTCGAAATAAGCGATTTCGGTGTTCTTGCCGCGAAACACCCTGCCCGCATCGGGCGCGATTTCGCCGGTGAGAAGCTTAAGAAACGTGGATTTGCCCGAGCCGTTTTTCCCCAAAATGCCGATCCTGTCGCAGCGCAGGATCGCATAGTCGAAATCCTTCATCACCGGAATGGCATGGCCTTCGCGCGTGAAGGATTTGCTGACGCTCTTGAACTCCGCCACCACTTTCGAGGCGGGCGTGGGCGTAAGCGGGTCGGCGCTGATTTTGCGCAGCGATTGCAGATAGGCGGCCTTGTCGGTTTTAAGCTGCGCGCGAAGCCGCGTAAGTTCGTTCAGGCGACGCTGGTTGCGCTTGCGCCGCCCGCTGACGCCGCCCTGCGTCCAGTCGATTTCCGCTTCCATTTTCTTCTGCATGTTGCGGATTTCGCGGGCTTCCTGCTCCAATAGCGCATCCGCCCACGCATCGAAATGCGCATAGCCTTTCGGGCAGACGCGCAAATTGCCGCGGTCGATCCACAAGGTCTTGCGCGAGATATGGCTGAGGAACGTGCGGTCGTGGCTGACGCAGAGATACGCGCCGCCATAGGCCTTCAGCGTGTTTTCCAGCCATTCGATGGCGGTTAAATCCAGATGGTTGGTCGGCTCATCGAGAAGCAGCAGATCCGGCTTGGCGACCAGCGCCCGCGCGAGGGCGGCACGCCTCAGTTGTCCGCCGGACAGCGTGCCGAGCGCGGCGCCCGGCCTCAACGCCAGCGAATTCGCCGCGTCTTCCGCCAGGTAAACGGCATGTTCCTTTTCGGCGCTTAAACCCCCGCTGACAAAGGAAAGCACCGTTTCCTCCCGGTTGAAATCGAACTGCTGGGCCAGGGTAGAGATGCATATCCCCGGCATGGCGCGGCGCTCGCCTGCGTCCGGCTCCAACTCGCCTGCAATCAGGCGCATCAGCGTGGTTTTTCCTGCGCCGTTGCGGCCTACCAGGCAGAGCTTGTCGCCTTCGGCGATATGCAGGCGGATATTTTCGAATAAGGGTTTGCCGCCGAAGGTAAGCGATACCTCTTCGAGGCTGACCAGATTGCGTTCGGGCATGGAGGAATATTACAGGGAGCGTCAGTTTCCGCTCCGTCCAAAAAAATTAGCGCATTGATCGTTGCGTCAATCCTTTAAAAACTGAACGGCAACGCATTTCCTTTGCAACCCTACCCACGCATACACCAGATGCAAGAAAAAACGCGCTGCGCATATTTTTTGAAGGAGATAAGGCAACATCAATGCGCTAACTGATTACCAGTATAAAAGCAGGCGTATCAGAAGGGAGGAAGCAAATAGGCTTAAGCATATAAACAGCGCATCAATGCAAAAGAGCGAATTGATTAAATTTTTATTAACTCTGTGGGCTTACAGTTGATCTATGGGCATCCTACTTCCACTTTCGGCGGAACGGCAGAGCGGCTTCACCTTGCTGCAAATGACGGTGTTCGTGACCATCATCGGCCTGCTGGCCGTCACCCTAATCAACGATGAGGATATACCCGGCTATGCCTCGATGGCAGCCGATACCCACCGCAGGATGGCGGAAATCGAAAAAGCAGCCCAGTCCTTTATGCTGGCCAACGGGCGGAGGCCGTGCCCCTCGGATGCGACCATCGACATCAACGCCGCCAATTCGGGCCGCGAAGGCGCTACGCCCGGCACCTGCACGGGCGGCACGCCCGCGGCCAATTTCGCCGGCTCCGGCGGCAGCGCGAACATAGTGGCGGGCGGCGTGCCGACGGCGGCGCTCGGCCTTGCTGATACCTACGCCTTCGACGGGTTCGGGCGGCGCATCACCTACATGGTGGATAAAAGAGCTACGCTTAAGAAAGCGTGCCTAAGCCTGCAAGGCGGCGCATCTCCCCTGCCGGGGCAGGCGGGCGACATCGCCGTTTACAATACGGTCGATCCCGCGCCGGGCACGCTGCTGACCAATGCCATATGGGCGCTCATCAGCTACGGCCAGAACGCGCACGGCGCGTTTACCATGGAGGGGCAGGGCAGCACGGGCGGCTCGGTCGGCAACCGCATGCAGACCGGCAATACGAACGCCGATACGCTGAACAACGCATTCGTAGACAGCGGCTTTTCCACGGCGTTTACAAAAAACCTGGTCAAGAAAGAGCGCAATGCCGCGTTCGACGATATCGTATGGTATAACGAGGCCACCAAAAACACCTGCTGCGAGGGGGCTGTATGCCGCCCCAGCAAGTCGCGGCTGGAGAATGATAGCGGCGGGAATTTTAGCGGCGTGGTGGCTGTCGGCGATATTAACGGCGACGGGATACAGGATGTCGCGTTCAGCATGTGGTCTTCGATCGGCAGAGTGTTCGTGCTGTTCGGGCGCAGGGCGGGCTGGCCGGACACCGCGGCTGAATTTTTCGTCGGCGCGAATGAGCTGATTGATGGAGTTAACGGCTTCATTTTCGAATATCCAGAGAGTAATGCCGGGGCGTTCGGCGCAAGCCTGGCCATCGCCGACATGAATAACGACGGCAAAGACGACATCATCATCGGCGCCCCGTTTTCCATCATGGTGGATGCATCCCACCGGGGGGGGGTCTTCGTTGTGTACGGGCGTTCCGGCTGGCCGTCGGCAACGAACACGCTGGATATAAATTTCCTGGCCGATTCAGGCAGCGCAACGAGTTCCGACCCTGCGGTTTACGGCTACCGGATCGACGGCGATAACTGGTGGGATGGGATCGGACGAAGCCTGGCCGTCGGCAATCTCAACGGTGACGCGTATAAAGACTTGGTCATCGGCGGCTATCATTCGAACAATACCACAGGGAATGTAACCGTTATATACGGTAAATCCACGCTGCCCGGCGGCACGTGGCCGGTGGTGACCGGAATCAGCAACGGCTACCTCAACGCCGCCGGCGGCATGCGGTGGGACGGTGCGGCACTGGATGATTATCTGGGCAGCAGCGTGGCGGTGGGCGACACTAACGGCGACGGGCTAGACGATCTTTTGATCGGGGCGAGCGGCACCGGCGGCAATCAGGGCGCCGCATTTCTGCTTTGGGGCGGCAAGGTGTGGCCTGCCTCGCCGCAGACGCTTAACAATACCTTCCTCGATACCGGCGGCACGGCGAATTATGGATTCAGACTGGACGGCGAGGCGGGAGGCATTGGTCTGGGCAGCAGCGCCGCCTTTGCCGACATTAATGGAGACGGGAAAAAGGAAATTATCGTCGGCGCAGGAGAATACAGCGGTTCGCTGACTAAGCAGGGCGCAGTATATGCGTTGTGGGGGAAAGCGGCATCGGGCTGGCCGAACACCGGCGAGACGCTGAACCTAAATCTGCTGGCGGGTGTCGGCTCCGGCGCGGTGGCGGGCGATCCTGCCGTGAACGGCTTCCGGCTGACAGGGGAAACTGCGCATCTTCAGCTAGGAGGATGCATCGGTGAGCAGAATGGCTGCTTCCCCGCGCGTTCGCTGGCGGCGGGCAATGTAAATAAGGACGGGTATGCCGATTTGCTGATCGGCGGCTATTCCAACCCATCTTCCTCCGGCGGGGAGGATATGGGGTTTGCCTATGTGGTTTACGGCTTGCCTGCAAGCTCCTGGACGGTTTCGCAAACGCTGAATACATCTTTCTTAAGCGGCGCGACACGAGGATTCAGGCTCGAAGGCCAGGCAGAAGATGACGGGTTCGGCTTTACGCTTGCCTCCGGCGATATTAATGCCGATAGCAGGCCGGATATTATCGTAGGCGCGTGGAAGACAGACCAAAACGGCAATACGAATGCCGGTTCGGCATATCTTTTCTTCGGTAGGCCGTATTCCGAATGGGGCGCTACCAACACCTGGTCGAGCCTACAGTGACTACGCAGCCAGCATCAGCGCGGCCATCACCGCCATGCCAGCATTTTCCACAATCGTCACAACACTGAGCGGCACTTGGATGAACGTGCCCAGGCAGGCGCAATCCAGCTTCCTGCCGGATGCCAGCGTGCGGATGACGCCTGCTGCGCTTATCGCCATGAGAAGGAGCGTGGCGATGTTTACCGCCTCTATTTTCCATCCCGCCAGATACGCCAGACCCAGCGCCAGTTCGATAAACGGATAGGCGTATGCATAAAAGCGCCAGCGCCTGGCAATCATGTCGTAATTAGCGAAGCCGCTGGCGAAGCCGCGCACGTCGAGCAATTTGAACAGCGCGAAGAAGCAGAAGAACAGCCCCATGAATGCCTGCATCCAGGCCAT
>CAYMDD010000014.1:0-3536 GCA_964389045.1 uncultured Rickettsiales bacterium | reverse complement strand
AGGATCCACGCGAACTCCCCCTCGAGGAAGCCCTGCCGCTCTGCGCCAAGGCGATGGACGCCGAAAGGGTGACGGCGATGATAACCGCAAGGGGAAAATAACCGCTCCACTTCCGCAAGATGGGGTGCATACTCATCAAGCCGCTTTGCGCGCGCCGTTTATCTTCGCCTCATGCGCAAGCAGCCATTCCTTGATATGCAGGCCGCTGCTGTAGCCGCCCAAGCTTCCGTCCGCCGCGATAACGCGGTGGCAGGGAATGATGAGGCAAAGCGGGTTCTTGCCGTTGGCGCTGCCCACGGCGCGCGCGGCGCCTGGAGCGCCTGCGCGCGCGGCAAGGGTTTTATAGCTGACGGTTTCGCCGTAAGGGATCGCCTGCAATGCCTGCCACACGTGCTTCTGAAAGGCTGTGCCTTCGGGTGCGAGGGCAAGCGAAAACGCCGTGCGGCGTCCTTGGAAATATTCATCCAGCTGCTTTTTGGCTTCGCCGAAATAGCGCGGCGCCTCCGTGCCGCTTCGGGCATATCCGTATTCGCGCCCGTGCTCGGTATAAAGACCGGTCAGCGCCGCGCCGTCGGAGGTAAGCGCCAGCATCCCGACCGGGCTTTGCATAAGGGCATAGTAATGCATCATGGTTCAAGATCCTTTTGGTTGAGGATGTACCCATAGCATATCCGGCGCCATAAGGCTATTTGTGCCAAATGCCTTTCTGAAGAAGCCGCGCGTGCGCGCGTTGGACATCGCGCCAGCCGAGAGAAGAGCTTTACTTACGCGCTCTCCTTGTTCTTTGCGCCTGCCGCCGAGCCGGGCTTGGTTATGTCCGCATACATCTTGGCTTTAAGCTGCTCCGGCATCAAATCGTTCATGGCGTTTTTCATGCGGTGCATCAGCGATCCGGCAAGCACCTGGGCTTCGCCTTTCATCAATGCCTCGAAGCCCTGCTTGGCGACCAGCGCGGGATCGTCTTTTTCCTCTACGCCCACTTTGGTGTCCTCCATGCCCGCGCGCTCGAAGAACTCGGTGTCGGTGGCATCCGGCATCAGCGCGGTAACGGTGATCCCCTTTTCCTTCAACTCGTAATGCAGCGCCTGCGAAAAAGACTGCACGAAGGCTTTGGAAGCATTGTATATCGCCATGTACGGCCCGGGCGTGGTGGCGGCCACGGAAGAGGTAATGAGGATTCTGCCCCCCTGGCCGCGCCGCACCATGTCCTGAATCACCCGCTTGGCCAGATGCACGGTGGAGATGACATTGAGCTGAATGAGGTTGATTTCGTCTTCCAGGCTTGTCTCGAAGAACTTGCCGTTAACGCCGATGCCCGCATTCAGCGCCAGGGCTTCCACCGGGCGGCGTGTGGCCTGAATGGCGGCAAAGCACTGCTCGACGCCGTCGGCTTTCGCCAAATCGCATTGGATGCTTTGCACGTCGGTGCCGAGCGCTTTTAAGTCTTCTGCGGCTTGCGTGATGCCCGCATCCTCGGCGACAACGAACAGGTCATAGCCGTGCTGCGCGAATTGCGCGGCCAGCTCGTAGCCGATGCCGCTCGATGCGCCGGTGATAACGGCTAAAGGATTGGAAGCGCTGGGCATAATTATCTCCTTATCGGTTGGCGTTTTAAGGCGTCATCACCACTTTGATGCAGCCGTCTTCCTTATCGCGGAAGGTTTTGTAGAGTTCCGGCGCATCATCAAGCTTGGCGCGGTGAGTAATCACGAAAGAGGGGTCAATCTCGCCGTTTTCGATTTTTTCGAGCAGGATCGGCAGGTATCGGTGCACATGCGTCTGGCCGGATTTTAAGGTCAGGGCTTTGTTGACGAACGAACCGAAGGGGATTTTATCGAGGAAGCCGACATAAACGCCCGGCATCGACACCGTGCCCCCCTTGCGGCAGCAGCGAAAGGTTTCGCGCACCACATGCGGGCGGTCGGTGCCGAGCATGGTCAGGGTCTTGGCTTTGTCGAGCACCGCGTCGATCGAGCCGTGGGCGGCGGCCTCCGTGCCCACCGCGTCGATGCAGCGATCCGGCCCCCTGCCTGCGGTCATCTCTTGGAGAATATCGTAAACGCCCTCTTTTTCTTCGGAGAAGTTGATGATTTCCGCCTTGCCTTCACGCTCGGCCATCGCCAGCCGCTCCGGCACGTGGTCGATGGCGATGACGCGGCCTGCGCCCATCATCCAGGCGCTTTTAATGGTAAACTGCCCGACCGGGCCGCAGCCCCATACGGCTACCGTATCGCCCGGCTCAATCTCGGCATTATCCGCCGCCATGTAGCCGGTGGGGAAGATGTCCGTTAAGAACAGCACCTGCTCATCGCTCAACCCTGCGGGGATTTTAAACGGGTTTACATCCGCAAATGGCACGCGCACGTATTCCGCCTGCCCGCCGGGGAATCCGCCCAGCATGTGCGAATAGCCGAACAGGCCGGAGGGCGAATGGCCGAGGGCTTTGCGCGCAATTTCCTCATTGGGATTCGAGCGGTCGCAGCAGGAGGTCAAGCCTTTCTGGCAGAAGAAGCATTCGCCGCAGGCGATGCAGAACGGCACGATGACGCGGTCGCCGATGTTCAGGTTCTTCACCTCCGCGCCCAGCTCCACCACTTCGCCCATGAACTCATGGCCGAGGACGTCGCCCTTTTCCATCGTCGGCATGTAGCCGTCGAGCAGGTGCAGGTCGGAGCCGCAAATGGCGGTCGCCGTGACTTTGATGATCGCATCGCGCGGATGCAGGACTTTCGGATCGGGCACGGTATCGATGCGCACATCGCCCTTGCCATGCCAGCATAATGCTCTCACGGGAAATCTCCTGTCGTATGTTGCAGTGAATGGAGGGAGGCGACCGCCTCCCTCCAAGTTCCCTTCGCGTTTAGCGGTTGCCGGAAGAGCGGCGGCGCGGACGGCGATCTTCCTCTTCGTCGCGGCTTGAGCTGCGGCTGGAGGAAGCGCTGCGCTGACTGCGATGGCCGGTTTCCCAGCCTTCTTCCGCAGCCCTGCGGTGGCCGGCGGCATCGCCGAACCAGCCGCGCCCTTGACTGCGCGAAGAAGAAGCGGACTGGCCGCCGCGGCGGCTACTGCCCGAACGGGATGAATTATCGTCATCCTCGTCTTCGTCCTCATCGTCCTCTTCGTAGCGCGAGCTGGAACGCGAGCGCGAGGAACGGTAATCGTCCTCGTCGTCATCGCGGCTGCTGCTGCGGCGGCTTAAGGAGCGCCCGCCGGTGAAGCGGCCTTCCTCATCGCGTTCGCGCGACTGGCTGCCGCTGCGGCCACTGCCGGAACGGGAGGAAGAAGAGCGGCGGCTGGAGGAGCGGCTGTCGTCTTCATCCTCGTCCTCATCGTCTTCTTCGTAGCGCGAGCTGCGCTGGCTGCGGTGGCCGGTTTCCCAGCCTTCTTCCGCAGCCCTGCGGTGGCCTTCTTCATCTCCGAACCACCCGCGACCCTGGCCGCAGCTGCACCTGGAGGAACGCCGGCTTCTGCCGAAGCGGGTAGGGGAAGAACGCCGGCTGGAGGAGTAATCATCATCTTCATCCTCGTCCTCATCG
>CAYMDD010000013.1:5892-14704 GCA_964389045.1 uncultured Rickettsiales bacterium | reverse complement strand
CTTGAAGGCTCGCCGGGGAGCTTGTAGCGGATTTTTAAGAAAGCGTATTCGCCGTTGCCCGAGGCTTTCGGCGCTTCCGGCTTTTCGCCGTAGCGCAGATCGTCAATGGCTTTCGCCTTGCTGCCGACGGGGGTGATTTCATAAAGCGCCGTCACCGTGTGGCCTGCGCCGATCTCGCCTGCGTCCACGGCATCGTTGTTGAAATCCTCGCGCTTGAGCATCCGCGTTTCATAGCCGATCAGGCGGTATTCGGCCACGGTGTGCGGGTTGAACTCCACCTGGATCTTCACATCCGAGGCGATGGTGAAAAGCGTGGAGCCAGCTTCTTCGACCAAGGCTTTCCGGGCTTCGTTCAGATTGTCGATATAGGCGGCGTTGCCGTTGCCGTTCTGGGCGAGCGTCTGCATCAGCGCGTCGTTATAGTTGCCCATGCCGAAGCCGAGCACGGAAAGGGAAATACCGGATTTCCGCTTTTCCTCGACGAAGCGTTTCAGCGTCTCCGGGTCGGTGATGCCGACGTTGAAATCGCCGTCGGTGGCAAGGATCACGCGGCTTGAGGTTTTTTCCGCCTTGTGCGCTTCCGCCAGCGCATAGGCCTGTCGGATGCCTTCCGCGCCCGCCGTGGAGCCGCCCGCGCCGAGCGCGTCGATGGCGCTTGCGATCTTAGCTTTCTCGGAAGCCTTCGTCGGCTCCAGCGCCGTGCCTGCCGAGCCGGCATAGGTAACGATGGCGACGGTGTCTTCCGGCTTCAATGATTCGAGCAGGAGTTTTAGCGAATTCTGCACCAGCGGCAGCTTGTTCGGCGCGTTCATCGAGCCGGAGGTGTCGATGAGGAAAACAAGGTTGGCCTGCGGGCGCTCGGTGCTGGGCAGCTCGTAGCCCTTGATGCCGATGCGGAGCAGCTTGGTTTCCTTGTTCCACGGCGTGGGGAACACCGCCACATTGGCCTTAAACGGCGTTTCCCTGTTGCCGGGCGCTTCGTAAGCATAGGGGAAATAATTCACCATCTCTTCCACGCGCACGGCCTCCTTGGGCGGCAGGCGATTCTGGTTCAGGCTTGCGCGCAAGAAGCTGTACGATGCGGTATCCACATCGATGGAGAAGGTGGAAACCGGCTCCTCCTTCGCCGATTTCAGCGGGTTGGCCTCTTTGCCGTGAAACTTGTCGCGGCCTTCGTCCTGGTAATAGGGCTGTGGCTGAATGTCCGGGTACGGCATCCCGCCCATTACTTTCCCAGCACCGCCCGCAAGCTGCGCTTCACTGGCCTGCATGCGTGCGGATTTCATTTTGGAAACGTCTTTACTCTCCATCGGCGCGGATGCGCCCGCGCCCATTGCATCATGGGCGGCGAACTGCCCCGTCTGCACTGACTCCTGCGCCGGGGGCGGAGGAGGCGCGGGCGAGGCCATCGGCGTTTCGGCGGGCGCGGCGGCGGACAATTCCCGCGCGGCTTGCGGTTTTTTCTCCAGCCGGTTCTCCAGCGCGATTTCTTTCTCCTCTTTCGGCATCATGTCTTTCATGGCGCCGGTATTCAGCACCCCGATCATCAACGCGCCCAGGCCAAAGGCCCCGGCTACGGCATATGCTTTTCTCATGGTCAATCTCCTATGCAAATTCGCCAGCGCACCATGCGCTGCATAGGTAGGACGCTTCCGCCGCATCGTTCCTTTGAGGTTTGCGGATTTTTTTTCCTCGAATGCGCGCACCGCGTTGAAAATATGCGATTCTTTGGTGTCCTCATCCGCTTTCGGGGGTTCAGCGCCTTGCAGCAGGCGGGCGATGCGTTTCAGCTCATCGTCGTTCATGGCCGCTCCTTTTCCATCGTCGCTTTCAGGCGCTTCTTCACTTCGTGCATCCGCCAGGACACGGTGTTCTCCGCACAGGCGAGCACCGCTCCCGCCTGCGCATGGCTCAAGCCTTCGGCCAGGATCAGGAGCGCCGTCTCGCGGTACAACTCCTCCATCCCGGCAATCAGCCGGTAGAGCCGGGCTGCTTCCCTGGCGGCGGCGGAAGCTTCGGCTTTGAGCGCGCCTTCCAGCTCTTTATACGCCGACTCCAGCCGCTGGCGGGATTTCTCCTTGCGCCAGGAATCGCGGCAGGCATGCACCACCACGCGGTAAAGCCAGGTGGTAAACGCGCCTTCCCCGCGCCAGCCGTGCAGCTTATCGCTTAGTCCCATGCACACGTTCTGCGTCACATCCTCCGCATCCGCTTGATTACCGGTGAAGCGGTAGGCCACGCGGGCGATCATGCCGTAATGCCGCTCCAGCAGCTGCCGGTACGCGCCCGCGTCGCCGCTTCGCACGCGCGCGATCAACGCGTGGTCGGTTTCTTCCGCCATGAGGTGAGACGAGCCGGGAGAAGGCATTCCTTTGCGGACAATGAAGGATTTTGACTATCCAGGCGATAGTAGCGCGTAATCCGCTGACGGGAAGCGCTTTTCTTACATCCCGCTTTTTTCCTCGACGATGAACAGCGGGCGCTGCTTCGACTCGCGGTAGATGCGGCCAATATATTCGCCCAGGATGCCGACGGTAAGCAGCTGCACGCCGCCCATGCACAGCACCGCGGCCATGATGGAGGCATAGCCGGGCACATCCGCGCCGTGGACGATGGTGCGCGCGAGCAGATAACCCGCGTAGCTGAAGGACACCAGCGAGATGACCGCGCCGAGATAGGTGCTGATGCGCAGCGGCAGGGTGGTAAAGGAAAAGATGCCATCCTTGGCCAGCCGCCACAGCGCGCGGTAATTCTGCTTGGCCGGGCCTGCCGCCCGCGGCGCGCGTTCGAAGAAGACCTGCGCGGTGCTGAAGCCAACCCAGGCGAACAGGCCTTTCATGAAGCGCGTGCGCTCGGGCAGGCGTTTCAAGACTTCCACCACGTCCCTGTCCATCAGCCGGTAATCGCCGGTATCTTTCGGGAACGGGAAATGCGTGAGCGCGCCGATGATGTGGTAGAACATGTGCGCCGTGGTGCGCTTGGCGAAGGAATCGTCGCCCCTGGAAGCGCGGGTGGCGAGCACGACCTTATAGCCCTCGCGCCACTTGGCGACCATGGCGGGGATCAGCTCCGGCGGATCCTGCAGGTCGCAGTCGATGGGGATGACGGCCTGGCCGGAGGCGTGCACGAGGCCGGCGGAGAGCGCCGCCTCCTTGCCGAAATTCCG
This sequence comes from uncultured Rickettsiales bacterium, assembly GCA_964389045.1. GTDB lineage: Bacteria > Pseudomonadota > Alphaproteobacteria > Rickettsiales > SXRF01 > CAYMDD01. The sequence goes on along the minus strand of CAYMDD010000013.1, from coordinate 11,538 downwards.
CGAGAACGACAGGTATCGAATGCGCCCGTCTTCCGCGTGGAGGCGTTTCAGCTGCGCCAGCGAATCGTCCCGGCTGCCGTCGTCGATGCAGAGGATTTCCCAGTCTTCCGTTACGGCTTTCAGCACCGGCAACACGCGGTCGAAGAAGAGGTTCAAGCCTTCGCTTTCGTTGTAAATCGGCACGACCAGCGACAGCATCGGCAGGGCGTTGGAAATGGCGGAGGATTGCAGCATGCCGGGGAATGTAGCGTCTAAAGGTAAAAAAATGCTTATCCGCCGCGTTTGAGCGCATAGAAACGCTAGACCCGCGCGCATCGCGGGAGTAAAAGCGGGATGAGACTTTCTAATTGAAACATGCGGAGCGCCTTATGACGGAGTGGGAGATTTTGCAGAAGGGCGGCTTCATGCTGCTGATACTCGCTCTCTTATCCATTTACGGGTTGGGGGTGGTGGTTTTCAAAATTTGGCAGTTCCGGCGCGCCAACGTCTTCGAGCGCCGCTTCATCGACAAGGCGTTGAAGGAGATCAAGCAGGGCGACCGCGCGGAGGCGACGAAGCTACTGGCCGCCACGCCAGGCCCCATCGCGCGCATCATGCGCGTGACGTTCGAATGCGTCGCCAACCGCGACATGTCGCAGAAAAGCCGCGAGGCGGAAATCATGCGCGTGGGCGCGAGCGACATCCATTACCTGGAATCGCATCTGCGCGGCCTGGAGATGGCCGCCGCCATCGCCCCGCTGGTCGGTTTGCTCGGTACGGTGCTGGGGCTGATCGAATCGTTTTCCAAGCTCGGCGCGGCAGGCACGCGGGTAGACCCCAGCATGCTGGCGGGCGGCATCTGGGAGGCGCTCATCACCACGGCAGGCGGCCTGGCGGTGGCGATCCCCGCAATGGGCGCGTATTACGTGCTGGACGGCATCATCGAGCGCGTGCGGGCGACGATGAAGGACGTCTCGGTGCAGATTCTCGCGCTGGAGGATGAATTCCGCCGCAATGAGCGCCTGCGCGCCATCGAGGAAGCACGGCGCATCGACGCGGAAAAGCGGGCGGAAGCCGAGAAGGAGCGCGAGGAGCGGATGGTGCAGAAGCGCACCACGCCGGAGACCAGCGCCACTTTAAGGCTCCTAAGCCCTAACTACAGCAAGTTCTAAAACCGCTTATGATCGAGTTCGAGCGGCGCCGGGGGCATTTGCGGGAGCTTCAACTCACCGCGATGATCGACGTGGTGTTCATCCTCATCATCTTCTTCATGCTCACCACCAGCTTCATGCGCGTGGAGTCGATGGAACTGCTGCTCCCTTCGGCGGGCGCGGCTAGGGCTGCGGAGGCGCAGGACGTGGCGCGCATCGTGATCCACAATGACGGGCGCATCGGCTTCGGCCAGCGCATCCTAGCGGAAGGCGAGCTGGACAATACGCTGGCTGCGCTTTTCTCCGCCAACCCCGACCAGCGCGTGGTGGTGTTCACGGATGCAAAGGTTTCGATGCAGAAGCTGGTGTCGGTCATGGACATGGTGACTACCGCCGGCGGCAAGAGCCTCTATGTGCGCCCGCTGGAACCGGAACCCGCGAACGAAGAGGAGGCTGAATGAATATTGGCGCCGGAGGGGTGGATTTCAATTTTTCCCGGCGCCGCCAGGCGCCGCGCAATGCCGGGCTGGTGCCGCTGATCGACGTGGCGCTGTTCCTGCTGATCTTCTTCATGGTGGCGGGCACCATCGAGAAATTCGAGATCATCCCCATCGACGTGCCGGAGGCGGCAAGCGGCAAGCTGCTGGACGAGGGGCATATCGTCATCTTAATCGGCACGCGCGACGAGATCGTCATCGACGATGAATTGATTACGCTGGAGGAGCTGCAGGGGCACTTGAAGCCGCAGCTGGAATCCAACCCCAACAAAGTCATCACCGTGAAGGCGGATGCGAATATTCCCGCCGTCCGCATGATCGCGGTGATGGACATCATCAAGCTGGCGGGCGGCAGGAATTTGTCGCTGGTCACGCAGTCCACGGGGAAAGCGCATGCGGAACGTTGAGCGCGGGTATTTAAACTCCAGGCATTTCACCTACACCTTAAGCGGCGCGGCGCTGGCGCATTTCCTTGCCTTCGGCGTATGGATCGCCGTGCCCAAAACGCCTGTGGTGGATATCCCGGTGCGCGTGCTCAACATCAAGCTCGGCGACGGGGAGGATGCGCAGATCGCCGATGCGGTGGCCGCTCCCCAGGCCATCGAGAACTCGCTGCTGGTGGAAAGATCCCTCAAGCGCAGCTTTGAAAACGTACGCGCCCCCGCGCCGAAGCCGCTCGCTGCTCAACCGGTGCAATCCGCATCTGTCCAAAATAACCAGGCGGAAGAAAAACCTATGGAGCAGGCGCAGCCCGTTTCCGCCTTGGAAAGCGAGGCGCGCCAGTTCGTGCGCGAGCGGGCGATGCCTGCGCTGCCGCTTAACCCCGCCGCCGGAGGGTCGGTGGTGGGAAACACCGACTCTTCTTCCTCGGAAGCGCTCCGGCGCTACGAACAGTTGATCTCGGCATGGATCCAGCGGTTCAAGACCTACCCCGACGAGGCGCGGCGGCAGAAGATGGAGGGCGAAGGCGCGGTGCGCATTCGCATCGACCGGCGCGGCAACGTGCAGTACCGCATCATCGAGCGCCGTACCGGCTACCAGCTGCTGGATAAGGCCGCGCTCGACATGGTGCAGGCCGCCAACCCCGTCCCGGCGGTGCCCGCAGACTACCCCCGGCAGGGAGAGCTGCTGGAATTCGTAATCCCGGTGTCGTTCAAGCTGGGGAATCAATAGTGTCATGCCCGTCTTGAGCGGGCATCCAGGGCATCCGTACCGTTGGAGCAAATGGCTCTGGATCCCCGCCTAAAGCGGGGATGACAAAGTAAAAATATTATTTATCAAAAAGATAAATGAAAATGCTATTGTGCTAATCCATGGTTTCGCCGCCGCAATTGTCATGAAAATGTCACACGACAATCCCGTTGAACCGTTCTACCATGAACATTGAAGTCCGGCATGGGTGATGCCGTTCGATCATTCACGTTTTGACGGTTAAGGCCATGACGCAAGCCAAGCGCAAAGACTACACGATGGAAGAGCTGGAGGAATCGTACCACCAGATCACCGCGCTCTACGATCATGCCAGCGAGCTGGTGGAGACGGTGGAAAGCCGCCTGACCGCCGACCCCGATCTGCAACTGGCGCTGGTCGAGCCGCTCATCAACGAGGTGGGCGACGCCACCGACGTGCTGACCGAGCAATACCTGCACCTGGCCGACGGCGCGCGCCGCGGCGGCACGGGCAAAGCCAGCAAATCGCTGATCGAAGCCTCCATGCGCCGCATCTATGCCGCCATCGCCGATTACCGCGAGCGCGTGCAGGCAGCGGGCAGGGGCGCGGTTAACATCGCCGATATCATCGTGGCCAAAATCCAGCGCCAGGTGGAAAAAGTCATCGCCATTTTCCTGGACTTCATCCAGCTGTCCCTGGCCCATATCATGGGCAAGGCCGAGCTGGACGCCATCCGCCAGCGCGAGAGCCGAGTAGCGCTGATGCTGCACCAGATGAGCCTGATGGGGCAGCAGCAATAGCCGCGCCTTACGCGTTAATCGAGATCCCTCAGCGGCCCGTCCATCTGCATATTCATCAGCATGGTTTGCGCAAGCTCCAGCTGGTCATCTTCCGAATACGCGCTGTCTTTGCCTAAATTGCGTTCGATGCAGGAGATGGAAAGCGACGCGACGTCCAGCATCCGGCGCGAAATCGCCTGTTTTTTGCGTTGATACTGGCGCTGCATCGCCTCTTCGAAGCGCGGAAGGCGCTTCCAGCGCGAGATTGTGTGCCGGGATAGCTTTAAATCTGCGGCCACGTCCTTCACCTGTGCACCCTCTACGAGCAATTCCAAGGCAAGCCATTGTTTTGCCGTTAAATTATTTTTTTCCATGGTGCAAAATGGAACATTTGGAGACATAGCGATACCTTTCTAATGGTTTAAACAACGCCTCAGCTTAGAAAGATAATCGGCGTGCCCGGAAGTAGGAAAATGACGGCATGCATGGGATAAGTCGGCAGCGAGCTTCTCATATTCAACGCTTGCCGCTATTTTTAAAAGTATATATAATGTATATATATGAGGGAAAAGATGGATCGCATCGTGACGGCTAAGCTTTTCAAGAACGGCAATTCCCAGGCGCTGCGCTTGCCGAGGCAGTTTCGGTTTGATGGGGATGAAGTGATTATTTACCGCGAAGGCGGTAAGGTCATTCTTCAACCGCTTCACAGCGATTGGGAAACATTTTTTCGCCAAGACCCTGCCGCAACGGAAGATTTCCTGCTTGAGCGGGGCGATGCGCCGCCTCAGGCGAGGGATCTGTTTTAAGTGTATCTGCTCGATACCGATATTTGCAGCTATATCATCCGCGAACGTCCTTTAAGCGTGCTGGAGCGCTTTCGGCGGATGGACGCGACCGAGATGGGCATTTCCGTTATCACGCAGGCGGAGCTTCTTTACGGTGCGGCGCGCCCGCATGCTAAAAAAGGCATTCGGGCGGTGGTGGAGGATTTCTTAAGCCGTTTGCTCATTGTTGACTGGGATGGAGAAGCCGCCCGGCATTATGGGCGGTTGCGCGCGATGCTGGAGGCGCGAGGAACGGTGTTGGGCAATATGGATTTGATGATCGCGGCGCACGCCCTAAGCCTCGGCGCGCAAGTGGTTACCAATAACACGAAGCATTTCGGCAACGTTCCCGGGTTGAAAACAGTCAACTGGGTTTAGCGCGCCGTCAGCGCCTGCCTTTGCAGCTCCGCCAGCTCGGCGGTGCCTTTGCGGCCTAAGGCGAGCAGCGCGTGGAATTCCTCCTCGCCGATCGGCGTTTCTTCCGCCGTGCACTGGATTTCGATGATCTTGCCGTCCGCCGTCATCACAAAATTGGCGTCCATGCCGCAGGCGGAATCCTCCTCATAGTCCAAGTCGAGCACGGGCGCGCCTTTGTAGATGCCGCAAGAGACGGCGGCGACCTGGCCGGTGAGCGGCAGGCGGCTGACAATGCCTTTTTCTTGCAGCCCGCGCAAAGCTTGCGCGAGGGCGACATAGGCGCCGGTGATCGCGGCGGTGCGGGTGCCGCCGTCGGCCTCGATCACGTCGCAGTCGATGGTGATCTGCCGCTCGCCAAGCGCCTTTAAATTCACCACGGAGCGCAAGGAGCGCCCGATCAGCCGCTGGATTTCCTGAGTGCGGCCCGATTGCTTGCCCTTGGCCGCCTCGCGCGCGCTGCGGGTGTGGGTGGAGCGCGGCAGCATGCCGTATTCCGCGGTCACCCAGCCTTTGCCGGTTTTGCGCAGGAAGGACGGCACGTCCTGCTCGACGCTGGCGGTGCAGAGCACCCGCGTGCCGCCGAACGTAATGAGACACGAGCCTTCGGCATGGCGGCTTGCGCCCGCCTCGATGGTGACGGGGCGCATGGAATCAGCCGTGCGTTGGGATGGGCGCATGGGACGAATCTCTTTCTGAAGGGGATAAAAGCGCGGCGGTGGCGGCCTCGATCTCGTCTTCCAGTCGCTTCAAAAACGCTTTCGGCGGCAGGCCGGGCGGGATTTCGGGCAGAAAGCGGATGGTGGCGGTGCCGGGGAAACGCTTAAGG
>CAYMDD010000013.1:0-5882 GCA_964389045.1 uncultured Rickettsiales bacterium | reverse complement strand
CCACAGCAGGCCGGTATTGACGGCAACCGGAATGACGGGCAGCTTCACATGCTGGTAGATGGCGGCGACACCCGGCTGGTAGCGGCCTTTTTCGCCCGCTTTCACGCGCGTGCCTTCGGGGAAAATCACCAGCGGGCGCAGCTCCCGCGCCACGTTCACGCAATCTTTAAGCATCCGCTTCATGGCGGGCATGCCGCCTTTCCGGTCGATGGCTACCATGCGCATGCGCCACAAGTACATGCCGAAGAACGGGATGCGCAGCAGCTCGCGCTTCAGGATAAACGCGGGCGCGGGGAACATGCTCATCAGCACCACGATCTCCATCGCCGATTGATGCTTGGAGGCGTAGATGACGGGGCCGCCGCGGATATGCTCGCTCCCTTCGATGCGGAAGCGGATACGGCAGATGCGTTCGGCCAGAAACAGCACGCCCCGCGCCCACGGCCTGCCCACGGGCTGGGCATGCGTGCCGGAGAGCAGGAACAGGGGCAGGTAGGCCAGCGCTATCAGCACCGTCCATGCGGCTATGGCGATATTGAAACAGGCGGCGCGCAGCATCATGCGTGCTGCCCAAGCAGGTTCAGCAGCCCGTGGCGGGCGATGGCGGCAAGGAACTTGTGGTATTCGATCAACGCGATGGCGGCGGACGGGCGGGCATACCACCGGCGCTTGTCGAAACTCCCTGAAAACACAGGGTCGGGGATGATCGCCGCATCGGGGAGCGCGTGGCGGAATTCAACCAGGCTTCTGGGCATATGGTAGCTGGCGGTGACCAGGCGCAGGGAGCGGAAGTTGTTTTCCCGCATCCAATCGGCAGCTTCGGCGGCGTTGCCGATGGTGCTGACCGCCGCGTGACCGAGAATGATGTTGCCGGCGGAGGCGGCGGAATCCGTTTTCGTGCGGGAGAGGATTTCTTCCGCCGTGGTATCCTCGCCGACGCCGGAGATGAACATGCGCGCGGCCATGGCGTCGGCCAGCAGCTTCACTCCGTAATCGATGCGCCCCTTGCCGCCGGTCAGCACCACGATGGCGTCCGTTTTCTGGGCGCTCACGGCGGGAGCCGAAGGAATCTGCGCCAAAAACCAGGCAAAGCCCACCGCCCAGACAAGCGCGAAAACCACAAAGCCGACCGTAAGGCGCGCGCAGGCGCGGAGCAGCCATCTCATGGCAGGAGCTTCAGCTGCCTGAGCACCGCGCAGCGGGCGGAGAGCATGGCAAGCAGGCTGGAGAGAAGCGGGAGCATGACCAGCGCGAAGCCATGCGCCGTGGACACGCTGAATTGCGGCAACAGCGGAGCATCCAGCAGGCGGATGTACCACCCGCCGGAGGCGAACACGGCGGCTGCGGCTGCCGTGCCGATGAGCGCGCCGAGCAGGGTGATGCGCGCCGCGTTGGTCTGGAACTGGCGCGCGATGTAGCCGTCATCGGCGCCGATGGCATGCAGCAGCAGCACCGTGCGCCGGTGCAGCTTCATGGCTTCGCGCGCGGTGAACACCACCATCGCCGCGAGCGTGGCCAGGATGAAGCCCGCGAGCGTATAAAGCGCCATCTGCACGGCCTGCGCGAAACGGCTGAATTTCTCCGCCCACAGGGCATGCGTATCCACGGCGATGCGCGGGTCAATGTCGCGGAGCCTGGCCGCGAGCGCCTCCGCATCGGCCTTCGCGCCGGGAGCGGTGCTTACATGCAGCACGGCAGGCAAGGGAAGGTGCTCCATCATCGCGTCGTCGCCGATCCAGGGGGAAACCATGCCTTGCACTTCCGTGAGGGATGCCGTGCGCGCCGCACCGAACCCCTTGGTGTTTTCTATCGCCTCCCGCACCTGCGCCAGCACCGCCTCGGACGCCACCTCGTTGGGCACCTGCACGGTGACGGCTTGCGAAAAGCTCGCATGGCGCTGGGTAAGCGACTGGTTCAGCGAAAGGCCAATCAGCAGCATCAGCGCGGTCAGGCAGACCATCAGCGCCACGATCCAGGGGAGGAAGCGGTTGGCGTCGTCGCCGGCGAAGGGAATATCGGGGTGGAAGGAAAAGGGAACGCGCATCCGGGGTTTAAGCCAGCGTATCGACGGCTTTGGGCGAAGAGGCCGCCTGCTTGGCCACGCCCACCATGGCGGCTTTCAGTAGCCTCCCGTGCAGCGTATAACCGGCTTGAAGCACCTGCACCACCGTGCCGGGTTCGGCGTCCGGCGCCTCGATCTGCGCCACCGCCTGATGCAGGTGATGGTCGAACTTCTGGCCGATGGGGTTGATGCGCTCCACGCCGTGGCGGCTCAACGCCCCGAGCATCTCCTGCAATGTCATCTCCACGCCCCGGCGGAGCGTGGCGAGCATGCTGCCGCCTTCGCTTTCTTCTTCCGGGATGCTCTCCAGCGCGCGGGTTAAGTTTTCCACGACGTTTACCATATCGCGCGCGAAGCCGGAGACGGCGTATTTCGACGTCTCCTCCACGTCCCGCTGCGCGCGCTTGCGCACGTTTTCGGTTTCCGCCACAGCGCGAATCCACTGGTCGCGCAGTTTTTCGCTTTCGGCTTTCAAGGCCGTTATCGCCTTGATGTGCACGGATTCCTCCTGGGGTTCATCGGCAGTTTCAGCAGTTTCAGCGTCAATAGGGATAATATCGTCGGGGGGTTGCATACGTGTCCTTACAATTCACGCGGTTACATGAGAATAAAGGGGAAATGAGTTTCGCGTTAGTACATAGGCTAAATCACTTGCGTAATCAAAAAAATTGTGCAGAAAACATCCAAACCGCAAGCGCGACATGCGCGCCGGCTGATTTGAACCGCTTTTTTAACTTTTATCGCAAGGGGAACCCTGGACGTGGTGACACCGCAAAGCCTCGGCGCCAAGCGCACCTGCCCGCAATGCAGCGCGCGTTTTTATGATCTGACCCATAATCCCGCCACCTGCCCGAAATGCAGCCACGCCTTCGATACCACCGCGCCCACCCGCGCCCGCCGCAGCCGCGCGGCCTCCCGCAGCGCCGCGCCCGAACGCGAAGCGGAAAAACCGGTTAAACCCGTGCGCAAGCCCGCCTTAAAACACGAAGAGGAAGAGGAAATCGAAGGCCTGGAAGGCGCCGAAGCCATCGACGCCGGGGAAGAGATCGACGCGATTGACGACATCGAAGCCATCGAGGACATCGAAGGCGAGGAGGATGAGCCGCTGGACGACGATATCGCCTTAAGCGACGAGGACGTGGGCGACGAAGCGCTGATCGACACACTCGATGACGAAGACATTGAAGAGGGCGACGAGGAAGAGGAAGCCTCCGCGCCCAAAGGCAAAAAACCCCGGCGCTGAATTCTTCATTTACCGCTTGCATATAAACGGGCTTTAAGGCTATCACCGGAAGTCTTTGAAAAAGCCTTCGAGCGCATGTTCCCCGGTAGCTCAGTGGTAGAGCAACCGGCTGTTAACCGGTTGGTCGCTGGTTCGAATCCGGCCCGGGGAGCCATTCTTTGCAGTTTAAACTTATATTTACAATTTCACCTATCATTGGTACATATACCGCTGTACCTACGCTTTCCACAGGTAAGCGTTAAGGGTTTTGGCATCAAAACCTGTGGCGTTCGCCGGTAAAACGATATTACCGGACAGGAGCCGAAACATGACCGCTCCGCAGATCCGGCGGCGGTATACCGTCCGCCTGCCAGAGTACAAGGAGGGCGTGCCGGACATGCTCCGTCAGATCATGGATGAACGGTTGAGCGGAGGCGTCAGGGAATACCTTGAAGTCATCGGCGCGCAAAACGTCGAGCGGCATCCCGGCAACCGCACGGTCACCGGCATTTACGCCAGCGAAGACGACCGGTCGCAGCTCATCATGCTCAACCTGATTAATCAGATCAGGGCGACGCCAGAAGTCAGTGCCGAGGTCGTCGAGTGACCGACCGTTTGCACATCAACCCTCCGAAACTCCGGTTTCGGAGGGTTTTTTATTGGATCAGCAAGTTGCGGCGATAAGAATCCGCAGAAGAAAATGCAGTAACGATTCTTATGTCGGACGCGCTGAGAAAGCTTGAACAGGTATCTCACCGCCTGTTCTCCTCCAGGCTATGGGTAATGTGTTCTGCCAGCATTTCGCCGGCTTTGGGCAGGGCGTCGCGTTTCATCAGGGCGATTTCGGCGTCGGGGAGGGCGGGCAGCGTGGCGTTGCGGTGAAACGCACGGATGCCCGGCGGCACCATGTTGGCGGGCAGCACGGTGATGCCTAAGCCCGCTTTCACGGCGGCGACGGTTCCCGCCAGGCTGGGGCTGGTGTAGCTGATGTGCCAGGGCTTGCGGGCGCGGTCGAGCGCCGCCAGCGCGCGGGCGCGGTAGATGCAGGGCTGCGGCGAGAGCACCAGCGATAGCGGGTTTTCCGGCTGGTAATGGTCTGCCGCCGCCCATACCAGCGGCTCGCGCCATACTTTCGTGCCGCCCTTGGCGGTTTTGGGATCACGCTTGACTAGGATGATGTCGTAGCCGCCTTTCTGGAACCCGTCGATCAGGTTCAGGGTTAAATCGCACGAAACGTCGAGCTGCACGCGGGGGTGGTGCTTGCGGAAGGTGGCCAGCACGTCCGGCAGGTAATGCGTGGCGAAATCCTCCGGCGTGCCCAGGCGGATCTCCCCTTCGATGTCCGGCTCGCGCAGGCGGCTGAACGCCTCCCATTGCAGCTGCATGATGCGCTGCGCATAGCCGAGGAACAGCTCGCCCGCTTCCGTCAGCGCCACCTTGCGGCTGGTGCGCGCGAAGAGCGCGCAGCCGAGGCTTTCCTCCAGCTTCTTGATTTGCAGGCTCACCGCCGACTGCGTGCGGCCTACCGCGCCCGCCGCCTCGCTGAAGCTGCCGGACTCGGCGATGGCAATGAAGCTTTTAAGCATCACGGTATCGAGATGGAGCGGCATATTGATAAGTATAACTCATGAATCGGATTTAAACTATCAATTTTACCTATTCTTGCGGCTTTTATAAAATAGGCGAAACAACAGGTAGCGCCCTTAATGGAATTATTCCAGCTCATCTCGCTGAATCTGCTCTCCCCGGCCATTCTTTTCTTCATCCTGGGGGTGATCGCCGGTTTCCTGAAATCCGATTTGGAAGTGCCGGACAGCATCAGCCGCTATCTTTCGCTCTACTTGATGATGGCCATCGGCTTAAAAGGCGGGGTGGCGATTGCCGCTACTCATGACGTAAACGGCGAGGTCATGGGCGCCATCGCCGCAGGCCTCGCCTTCGGCTTCGTGCAGCCTTTCTTAGGCTACGGCCTGCTCCGCCTGACCACCAGGCTGGACAGCCCCACGGCGGCGGCGGTCGCCGCGCATTACGGCTCGATCAGCATGGTAACGTTCGCCACCGCCGCCGCGTTTCTCAAAACCAACGAGGTGGTTTACGCCGGTTACATCGTCGCGGTGCTGGCGCTGATGGAAGCGCCTGCCATTCTCTCCGGCCTCTTCATCGCCCACCGCGCCGCGCCGCAGACGCGTATGCATGCGGCGGAGGAAAAGAAACTGAGCCGCGAGATTTTCACCAACGGCGCGATCCTCCTGCTGCTCGGCTCCTTCCTGATCGGCTGGGCGACCGGCGAGCGCGGCATGAACATGGTGGAGGGGTTTTTCGTGGCGCCCTTCCAGGGCGTGCTCTGCCTGTTCCTGCTCGATATGGGGCTGCTGGTGGCAAAGAACCTGCACCACCTGCGGCAGTTCACCTGGCCGCTGGTGGCCTTCGGCCTCTACATGCCGCTGATCGGCGCGGGCGTGGGCATCGGCATAAGCGCCCTGATCGGCCTGGATGCCGGCACGGGCACGCTGTTTACGGTGCTTTGCGCCAGCGCCTCCTACATCGCCGTGCCCGCCGCCATGCGCCTGGCGCTGCCGGAGGCGAAGGCCGCCATCT
>CAYMDD010000012.1:2708-15523 GCA_964389045.1 uncultured Rickettsiales bacterium | reverse complement strand
ACGTCACCTCATCCGCCTGGATGCGGATGAACCCGGGAGCCACGCGGTTGGCCAGGCGCTCCAGATTTTCCGGCCCCCATGCGCTGCCGGAAACAGGAAAGGTTTTGCGCAGCAGCGGGCTTAAGAAACGGAAAAACGCAGGCGAATGCGCCACCTGCTTTTCGTAGAACAAGGACTGGCTTTCATGCGCGCTCATGCCGCGCGCCTCACCGACCGGTTGCGAACGCCAGGCCGGAGGCAGGTACATCTCGTAGAGCGCATGGCCGGTTTCGTGGACGATGCCGAACAGGCCGTTTAAAATATTACGTTCATGGTAATGGGTGGTCAGCCGCACGTCGCCCGGCACGCCGCCGCAGAACGGATGCGCGCTTTCGTCGCAGCGGCCTTTGGCAAAGTCAAAGCCCATGCTCTCCATGATGGCGCGGCTCAACATCCGCTGCGCCTCCACCGGAAATACGCCTTCCGGCGGCACGGGCGCAGGCAGGCGCGATTGCTTTTCCAATACGGTTTGCGTGAAATCAGGCAGGAATGCGGCCAAATCGTTGAATATCGGGTCGATCAAGGCCTGGCTGCTGCCCGGATCGTACGCGTCGATCAGCGCATCGTACGGCGCCACGCCCAGCGCCTCGCCCTTGGCGCTTGCTGCTTCACGGGTGAGTTCCAGCACGCGGGACAGGTGCGGCGCGTACGCATCGAAATCATTCGATGCCCGCGCCTGCCGCCATGCCATCTCCGATGCGGACGCGGCACGCGTCAACTCCGCCACGAGCTTCCCCGGCAAGGCATTCTCATGCGTGTAGATGCGGCGCATCTCGCGCAGATTGGCCTGCTGCCAGGGATTTAGGTCCCTTTCCGCCTCCGCCGCGTTCAGGCGCTCATGCAGCACCGGATCGGTGATAATGCCGTGCGCCAGTTCGCTTAAAATTCCCAGCTGCTCGGCGCGCACTTCGCCCGCGTCCGAAGGGAGCATCACGGCTGCATCCCAATGCAGAATGGAGGATGCGCCGCGAATGGCGGAGTGGCGCTTGAAAATCTCCTCGAGCGCGGCGTAGGCGCTCATTCCGGCTTCTCCTCCACGCGCTCCAGGTGATAGCAGGCGAACATCGCCAGCCCCACCAGCGCCAGCGCAAACCAGGTGAGCGCGTAGCCCAGATGATCGTTGCGTATCGCCCGCGCCTGCGGGTTGGGGAGGATTTCCTTGACGCTGTCCTGCCCCCGCTGTTCAAGCACCAGCGGCATCAATGAAAGTCCCAATATTTTTTCCGCAAGCTTAATATCCTCATAAAACCATAGATTCTTCGCCGCATCGCTTTGCGGCGCAAACATGCGCTGCCCGTGCGGGGGGCGCAGCACGCCTTCGACATTCACCCGCCCGACAGGCGTTTTTGCCTCCGCCGCGCTGGCCGTCTCATTATTTCCCGGCGCGAAGCCGCGGCTGACCAGGATCGGCTGGCGCGCCCCTTCCGCCAGGAAGGGGGTGAGCAGGTAATAGCCGGTACTGATTCCCGGATAGGCGCCGACGCGCCGGAGCGTCTTGCCCGGCAGGAATACGCCGTTTAAGGAAACGCGGCGGAAATGCAGCGAGGCATTCACCTCCTCGGTTGAGGGAAGGCGGTTGAGCGGCGCAGCGTCTTGCGCTGCCGCGATTTCCGCCAGCAGCGTCTGTTTAACCTGAAGCCGCTTTAATTGCCAAAGGCCTAAACCCGCCAGCACCAGCGTGGCGGCAATGATAAACAGCAGCGGCACGGGATGCGGCTTGCGGAAACGGTATCGATGCATAGCCGCGCAAGGCTAGAGGAAAGACGGCGAAGATACAAGCAAGGTTCGTCAAGAGGCCGGGAGCTTGTTAATCTTCGCCGCCATGATGAAATCGTTGGCGTGCAGCCCGCCGATGGCATGGGTTTGCAGCGTCACATGGCAATAGCCCCAGCCGAGCGCCAGGTCGGGGTGGTGTTTTTCCGTCTCCGCCAGCTCGCTGAGTTGCGCGGCGAAGGCGAAGGCCTGCTTCCAGTTCTTGAATGTATAGTTGCGGCGGAGCGCGGAAGCGTCGCCGCTTAATTCCCAGCCGGGAATCTCAGCCAGCATCTTCCCGGCTTCTTCCGCGCCAAGGGGTTCCTCGCCGCCGCGGCAGGCGGTGCAATGCTGTTCGGACAGGGTCATTTCAAGAAACCTCCTTCGATAATAATATCGCCTTCGACCTTATCGCGCGGCTGGTAGGCGGGCTGGCCGCGCAGTTCCTCATAATACGGCGCGAAGTCGGGGCGCGTGGCGTCGAACAGCTGCTCGAAATCATCGATCACGAAGTAAAGCTCCTGCAAATCGGTGATGTGGAAATCGGTGCGCATGATGCGCTTGACATCGAACGCCACGCGCTGGGGAGCTTGGCTTTCCAGGCTGTAGACCGTTTCTTGCGACGAGGAAAGAATGCCCGCGCCGTAAATGCGCAGCTCATTATCGTCGCGCTTGCTTCTTATCAGCCCGAACTCGACCGTGTACCAATACAGCCTGCCCAGGTTCACGATGCCTTTGAGCGCCTTGGCTTTCAAGCCTCCCTGGCCGTAAGCCTGCATGTAATCGGCGAAAACGGGGTTGATGAGCAGCGGCACATGGCCGAATATGTCGTGAAACACATCCGGCTCCTGCAGATAGCCCATCTGCTCCCGGGTGCGGATCCAATCGGTGGCGGGAAAGCGGCGGTTGGCCAGATGAGAGAAGAAAATATCGCCCGGCACCGCCCCCGGCACGGCCACCACCTGCCAGCCCGTGCGCTTCATCAGCAGCTCGCTTAAACGGTCGAAGCGCGGCACTTCATCCGCCATATCGAGCTGCTTCAAGCCGTCCATAAACTCACTGCACGCCCTCCCCGGCAGCAGCTTCGACTGGCCTTCGTACAATTCACGCCAGACGGCATGATCCGCTTCCGTGTAATGCTCCCAGCGCTGGTCGACGGTAAAATCAGGCCGCATGTTCTCACGCAGCTGGAGCTTGTATTTCTGGTTCGAAGTTTCGCCTGTTTCCATCACCTAACTTCCATCGCTTGAATGCTTTTATTCTATCATAAACTGTCCAAAAGATCGAATGAATGCGGCAGCCAGCGTTAAAGCTTGTGCATGTGCTGAAATCCCGTTAATATTTACACGGTTTTGCCGTTTTCTCAGGCTTATTGCGTGACGTTGACGGCTACAGTGCCGTCTTTACATTCTGACGTCAGCACTTGCTTTGAGAGGATTGACGGTGAAACCGTTCCTGCACCTAAGGAGCAAGAGCATGGAGATCACCGAGGTCCGGGTCAAGCTCATGGATGACAGGTCCGGCAACCAGAGGCTGTCGGCCTTCTGCAGCGTCACGGTCGACAACACGTTCGTTCTCCACGACCTGAAGATTATCGAAGGGGACAAGGGCCGCTTCGTGGCCATGCCGTCGCGCAAGATCGCGGATCGCTGCCACAACTGTGGTGGCAAGAACTGCTTGACGGCGCGATTCTGCAACCAGTGCGGTTGCCGCTTGGCTGCGAATCGTATGCAGCGCGACCAGGATGGCCGCGCCAAGCTGCACGTCGACGTCGCTCATCCGATCAACGCCGCTGGCCGCGAAAGGATTCAGACGGCGGTACTGGAGGCGTACGGCGCGGAACTCGCACGTGCAAGCCAGCCCGGCTACGTCTCCAGCTACGACAGGTGGCAGGAGACCGCTTGAAGTGCGCACGCTAACCCCTACGGAGGAAGGCTCCTCCGCTCTACCGCCCCGGTTGCTTTAAGGTGTTACCACTTTCAAAGCAACCGGGGCGCTTCATTTTTTCAGCAGGTTTATTTCCGACCAAATTCGCTGATAGATAGATTGGCTGGGGCGCCAGGATTCGAACCTGGGAATGGCGGTACCAAAAACCGCTGCCTTACCGCTTGGCTACGCCCCAACATCGGGAAAATTTTTCAAGGTGCCACTTCGCTTTGCACCCATTCCAGAAACGGCGCATGTCCTTTATCCACCGCCCAGGCCGTAATGCACGGACAGGTATAGACATGCAATCCCTTCACTTTGTCAATGACTTTATCCACCGCCTCCGCCGTGGTTTTAGCGATCATCACCGTCTCCTCCGCCGAGGTGATACGCCCTTCCCAGCGGTAGAGCGACCGGGCGCCGGGCAGGATGTTGGCGCAGGCGATGAGGCGTAAATCCAGAAGCATCTCCGCCGCGTCACTTGCCGCTTGCGGATCGGGAAAAGTCATATAGACTGACATGGTTTGCATGATGCCGCTATTCTAGAGGCGCGCACGCCTCCGTCCAGTGGTTTTAACTGTCGTTTTTCGTTCCTTCTTTATCAAGGTACCGCATATGAAAATCCGTGCTTCCCTGGTTCTCGCGCTCGCTACGCTGCCGCTGCTCTCCATGCCTGCGCATTCCGCCACCTCAACGTCCACCGCCAAAACCCCTTACGCCGCGCCCACCGGCACCGCGCCGGACGGCCTGCCCCGCTGGAATACCGCGCCGCAAAGCCGACAGGAGCATCTGGAGCGCATGAAGCTGCGCGTATCAACGCTGGAAAAAATGACGGACGCGCAGTGGGCGGAGCGCCGCAAGCAGCAGCAAGACCGCCGCGCCCAGCGCCAAGCCAATCAGCCCAGCCGCGTAAATCCGACAGCGGCTCCCGCCGCTTCCGGCACGGCTGTCAAAACCGCACCCGCTGCGCGCTGATTTAAGCGGCGTGCGCGCCGCCTTGCGTAACGTGCCGGAATACGTCTTCCAGGCTGGCCTGCTCGGTGGTCAGGTCGCGGATGGCGATGCCGGCGGCGGAAACGCGCGCCAGGATATCGCCGATGCCTTCGCTGCTAGGGCGGTAGTCGATGCGCAGATGGCCGTCGGGCGTGAGGCTGGCGCTCAAATTCTCTAAGCCCGCGGGCATTCGGTCGAGCGGAGCGCAGGGCGTGATTAGCAATTGCTTACGGTCGAAATTCTGCATCAACTGTGCCTTGCTTTCGGAGGCGATCAGCCTGCCGTGGTTGATGATGGCCACGTGGTCGCACAGCTCCTCGGCTTCTTCCAGGTAATGCGTGGTAAGCAGCACGGTAGTGCCCTGGCGATTGAGCCTACGCACATAGTCCCACAGCTGCGTGCGCAGCTCCACGTCCACGCCGGCGGTCGGCTCATCCAGGATCAGCACTGGCGGGTTATGCACCAGGGCCTTGGCGACCAGCAAACGCCTGCGCATGCCGCCCGATAGGCGGCGCGAGCCGATGTCGGCCTTATCGCCCAAGCCCATCGCGTCGATGATCTCCTGCGTGCGGCGTTTTTCCTTCGGCACGCCGTAATAGCCGGCGTGGATATCGAGCGCCTGGCGGACGGTGAAGAACGTATCGAGGATCAGCTCCTGCGGCACCACGCCGAGCGAAAGCCGCGCCCGCCGCATGTCCGTGTCGATATCGTGGCCGTCGATGCGGACATTGCCGCCGCTTTTGATGACGAGGCCGGCCATGATGTTGATGAGTGTGGACTTGCCCGCGCCGTTCGGCCCCAGCAGCCCGAAGAAGGAGCCGCGCGGGATGTCGAGGGAGATGCCTTTTAAGGCTTCTTTGTCCTTTCCATTTTTATCGCGGTAGGTTTTGCGCAGATCGGTGATGGAGACGGCGGGGTGAGTCATGTAAGTCGCCTTTAATCGTCGTAAGGGTTCTTCGGCTTGCGCAGATTCAGGCGCAGCGGCACGCCCGGCAGGCCGAACGCCTCGCGGATGCCGTGGGTGAGGTAGCGCAGGTAATGATCGGGAATGTCCGTGGTATTGCAGAAAAGTGTGAAGCTTGGCGGGCGGGCTTTATTCTGGGTCATATAGCGGATCTTGATGCGCCTGCCGCTTATCATCGGCGGCGGGTGGCGGTCAAGGGCTGCTTCGAGGAAACGGTTCAGCTCGCCGGTGGAGACGCGCGTGTTCCAGCGCGCGTATGCCTCCATCGCTTCGCGCAGCAGCGCGGTGAGGCCGGTGCCTTTGGCGCCCGATACGGGCACGAAGCTCAAGCCTTTGAGCTGCGGCAATCCCAGCTCGATGCGCTCGGCGATCAGCGTATGCGCCGCTTGCTTATCGCGCACCGCATCCCACTTGCTCGCGCCGATCACCAGCGCCCGGCCTTCGCGCTCCACCAGGTTGGCGAGCGCCAGATCCTGCTTTTCCAGCGGGTTTGCCGCATCCGTCAGCAGAATCACCACATGGGCGTACTGCACGGCGCGGATCGTGTCGGAGACGGCCATTTTCTCCACCGCGTCGTCGATGTTGGCCTTGCGGCGCATGCCTGCCGTATCGACCAGTTTCAGCGCCCTGCCCTCGAAGGCAAACGGCACGGCGATGGCGTCGCGCGTGATGCCCGCCTCCGGGCCGGTGAGCAGGCGCTCCTGGCCGAGCAGCTTGTTAATCAACGTAGACTTGCCCGCGTTGGGGCGGCCAATGATCGCCAGCTGCAACGGCGCTTCCTCCGCCTTTTCTTCCGCCTCCGCACTTTCCTCATTGGCGAAGGGAACGATCGCATCGTACAGTTCCGCCAGCCCTTCGCCGTGCGCGGCGGAGATGGCCACCGGCTCGCCCATGCCCAAGCGGTACGCTTCCAGGAGCGCCGCATCGGCGGCGGTGCCTTCGGCTTTATTTACAACCACCACTACCGCGTTCGCGCGCTTGCGCAGCTCCTTGGCGAAATGCGCGTCCGTGGCCGTAATGCCCGCGCGCCCGTCCACCACCAACAGGGTGACGTCCGCCTCGCCTACCGCGCGCAAGGATTGCTCGGTCATGCGCGCGCTTAAGGAGCCTTCCTCCGCCTCATCCAAACCGGCAGTGTCAAACACGCGGAAAATAAACGTGCCGATGCGCCCCTCGCCTTCGCGGCGGTCGCGGGTGATGCCGGGCTGATCGTGGGTCAGCGCGTGGTGCAGACCTGTCAGGCGGTTGAAGAGCGTGGACTTGCCGACATTCGGGCGTCCGGCGATGGCGACGGTGAGCATCGGCGTTAATAGAGCGCGGTCAGCTTCGCGTCCTGCGTCATCAGGTACATCGTTTCGCCCGCCAGGATGGGCGCGGTATAGACGCCTTCGGGGATTTCCACCTGCCGCTCCTCCGCGCCGGTTTCCGGCGAGAACACGCGCATCTGCCCATGCGCGCCGACCACGTAGAGCTTCTCTCCCGCCAGTATCGGCCCGCTCCAGCTGTAGCGGCCTTTGTGCTCCTTCTCATCCTCGTAGCGCGGCAGGGGCAGCGACCAGTAGACGCGCCCGTCCATGCGGTTCAAGGCCATCAGCACATCATCGGTGGAAAGGAGAAACACGCGGTCGCCGGCCACCCACGGCATATCCACGGAGGCCACTTCCCGCTCCCACACGCGGCTGCCGTTATCGAAGCGGTATGCGCCGAGGAAACCGGCGCTGCTTACCGCGTAAAGCGCATTGCCGACGATGACGGGATCGCCGCCGATGCCGGTGAAGAGCGCGGTGGCTTCCGTGCGCTTCGGGGGGCTGAGGGTATCGTTCCATAGTTCCTTGCCGGTGGCCGCATCGAGCACATAGATTTCACCGGAGGCGTAAGGCGCCGCCACCAGGTCGCGCGCCAGCGACGGCGATGCATAGGCGAGGAAGCTTGCGCCTTCGTTAATGCCGCGGTGACTCCAGCGCACATCGCCGCTGCGCGCATCGAGCGCCAAGGTTTGGCTGTCAGCGGTCACCACGAACAGCATGCCGCTTGCCGCCTTGGGGGCAGCGCGGACGGGCGTATTGATCGCGTGCCGCCACAGTTCGCGCCCGTTGCCGGCGTCGAATGCCGCAGCCAAACCGCGCCCGGACACGGCATAGAGAATGCCGTTGGCATAGGCCAGGCCTCCGCCCAGCATTGCCTGGCCTTCCTTGTCCGCGACACCGGGGACTTTCCAATGGACGGTATCCACCTTGCGCGCGGCATGGGCGGAGATGCTCCCGCCCGCGTCCATCACGAACACCTTGCCGTCACCCGTCACCGGCGGGATGGCCGTGCCGCGCTCAAAGGCTTCGCCGCCGCCGACGGTGGCGGAACCCCGCACCGAAATATCCTGCGGCAGGGCGCAGTGAACCGGCGCGGAGGCGAGGTTGCCGCCGTGCTGCGGCCATTCGGCGCACGGCTGCACTTCCGGCATGGCGAAGCCCGCGCCTTGCAGCGAGGGGTCGGCTTTGAGCGCGCCGGCGCGCGTAGGGATAACGGCGGTGCGCTCGCCGGGCAGCGGCTCGATCTTCTTTTTCACGCCGCCCATCCAGCCGGGAAGGCTGTCGCAGCCGGTGAGCGTAAGCAGGAGCGCAAGCGGGTAGACGAACAAATGCCGGTGCATCGGATTATTCCACGGTTGAAGGGGTGGCGGCATCCGCCGAAAGATGCGCGGCGATGCGCTCGGCGCGCGCCTGCATGCCGGGCGGCACAAAGGCGGCATCCTTCAGCGTGCTGAATGTTTGCGCGGCGGCAGCCGCATCGCCCTTGGCGAGCGCCTGCCAGGCGTGCAGCTCGGTTTCGGTGAAATAAAACGCCGTGGTTTTCTCCGGCGCTTTAGCGCTTTCCGCGCCCAGCGACAATGCCAACGTGCGGCCAAGGTCGCGCAAGGCAGGCTCGGCGCGGCTGTCCTGCGCCAGCGCCTGGTATATCGCCTTGGCGTCCTCGCGCTTGCCTGCCTTTGCCAGATCGGCTGCGGCATAGAGCTTCGCCACGGCGGCGATAGGGCGCTGCGCGCCTTTCAATGCATCCAGCGCGCCCGCTGTTTTTCCAGGCTCCGCCGCTTTCGTCGCCGCCATCAGCGCGGCGGTGCGCTTGCCGTTTTCACCGGCCTGGTAATGCCTCCAGCCGACGGCGGCGGCAGTGCCCAGCACAGCGGCGGCGCAGACGCACAGGAGCATGCCGCCGTAGCGCTTCCACAGGCGATTTAGGCGCTCGGCGCGCATGTCTTCCTGAAGTTCGCGGAAAAATTCATCCATGATGGGACAGCCTTTATAACAGATGCGCCATCATAGCGCCTGCGGCGCGATGTGCAATTACCAAGTGCTCTCGGGGATAGCGCCCGTCAGGAACCGCTCGGCCTCAAGCGCCGCCATGCAGCCTGTGCCCGCCGCGGTCACCGCCTGGCGGTAGGTTTTATCCTGCACGTCGCCGGCGGCGAAGACGCCGGGGATATTCGTGCGCGTGGTGCCGGGCTTGGTAATCAGGTATTTATCGCTGTCCATGCTCACCTGGCCTGCAAACAGCTCGGTATTGGGCGTATGCCCGATGGCGACGAACGCGCCGTCCACGGGAAGCTCGGTGAATGCGCCGGTTTTCACATTTCTGAGTTTTAAGGATTTCAACGATTTCGGCGTGCCTTCGCCTTGAAAAGCTTCGACGGCGCTATCCCAGATCACGGAAATCTTCGGGTTGGCAAAGAGCCGGTCCTGGCCGATCTTTTCGGCCTTGAGGGAGTCGCGCCGGTGAATCAGCGTCACCTTGGACGCGATGTGCGAGAGGTAGAGCGCTTCTTCCACCGCGCTGTTGCCGCCGCCGATGACGGCCACTTCCTTGCCCTTGAAGAAAAACCCGTCGCACGTGGCGCAGGCCGAGACGCCGAAGCCCTGGAATTCGGCTTCGCTGGGGATGCCGAGCCAGCGCGCCGTGGCGCCGGTGGCGATCACCACCGTTTCCGCCTCGTACACATCGCCCGATTCGCCGGCGCACCGGAAGGGGCGCCCGGAGAAATCGACACTGGCGATGGTATCGTCGAGAATCTCCGTGCCGACATGGGCGGCCTGTTTTTCCATCTGCTCCATCAGCCAAGGGCCTTGCACGGCATGCTCGAAGCCGGGGAAATTCTCCACGTCTGTCGTGATGGTAAGCTGCCCGCCGGGCTGAAGGCCGCGCACCATGATCGGCTTCAACGACGCGCGCGCGGCATAGATCGCCGCCGTGCACCCGGCTGCGCCGGAGCCGATGATGAGGAGCTTCGTAGAGCGTAGGTTCATAATGCACTCTTAGAGGTAAATTTTTAAGGAAAATGCAGCCCTGTCATCCCCGCGGATGCGGGGATGACAGGGCATCCACACCGGCAGAGTTTGTGATTCTGGATCCCCGCACAAGGCGGGGATGACGATTCTCTTACTCTCTATTCTCTCCCCGCTCTTCAAGCCAGCGCTCCATCACCATGATTTCCTGCGGCTGCGAGACGAAGATGTTCCACGCCAGGCGGTTTAAGATCGGGTCGGTGCCGTATTTCATCTGCAACGCCGCCATCTCCACGCCGCCCTGGTGGTGCGGGATCATGCCGCGCACGAAATCCACATCCGGGTCGCCGCTGTAATCGATCATCATGGCGTGGTGCATCGCGTCCCGCGCCTGGCCGTATTCGGCGATGTAAGCGCCGCCATCGGCGGTAGGGCGTCCGGCGCGGTGGAGCCAGGCGTTCATCAGCGCGATTTCCTGGCGTTGAATAGTGTAGATATACCCTGCCAATGCGCGCATGCGCGGGTCGCGCCCGTGCTGCATCTCAACCCTGGCCATGTCCACTGCGCCCTGGTGGTGCGCGGCCATGTTGCGCGCGAAGACGTAGTTCGGATTGCCGGAATCGGCATCCATCGCCTTGTGCATCCATTCCATCGTGTAGCGGTAGGCTTGCGTCGCATCGCCCGGCAGGGGAGCGCCGGTATCGGGCAGATCAGGCTCGCCGCCGAATACCGCGTTCCAGATCAGCGAGGAGGCAGGCGTGGGATAGATGCTGGAATCGTCGCGGCGCCCGGCATCGGTATGCGCGGATGCGCCCGCCGATGCCAGGGCAAACGCGAAGGCCCAGAGAAGCTTGCGCATCGCCATAACCTTAAAGCTTGCTCGCATTGCCTTTGAGGTATTTGGCCACACCCTCGGCATTGGCTTTCATCCCCTCGTCGCCGCGGTTCCAGCCGGCGGGGCAGACTTCGCCGTGCTCTTCGTGGAACTGAAGCGCATCCACCATGCGGATGGCTTCATCGACGTTGCGGCCTAAGGGCAGGTCATTGACCACCTGGTGGCGGACGATGCCTTTTTTATCGATCAGGAACGTGCCGCGGAATGCCACCGAATCCTCCACCAGCACGTCGTAGTCGCGGGCGATCCGCTTAGTGATGTCGGCTACCAGCGGGAACTGCACCTGGCCGATGCCGCCTTTTTCGACAGGCGTGTTTTTCCAGGCGATATGGCTAAAATGGGAGTCCACCGACACGCCAATCACTTCCGTGCCGCGAAGCTTGAACTCGTTCAAGCGATTGTTAAAGGCAATGATTTCCGAAGGGCAGACAAAGGTGAAATCGAGCGGATAGAAAAACAGCAACCCGACTTTTCCTTTTAAATATTTGGTGAGATTGAAATTTTCCTCAATCGAATTATCCGCCATCACGGCCTTGGCGGTGAAATCCGGCGCTTGCTTGCCGACGAGAACGCTCATAAATGCTCCTTACAACCAGGTTAACAGCTAATCAATACCCGCGCCTAATATAAGCGCCCATCCGGCGCTTTCAAGGGATTTACACGCGGCGCGCCAGGGTGAGCACATAGACGTTACCCGCGCCTGCGCGCAGCAGCGCCCGGCTGCATTGCCGGGCGGTGACGCCGCTGGTCATCACGTCGTCGATCAGGAGGATATTCCGACCGCGCAACGCTTCCTTCCGCTTTTTCGGCACGCGGAACGCGCCGCGCACGTTCAAGCGCCGCTGGGCGCGGGTCAGGCCCGCCTGCGGCCTGGTGGCGCGGACGCGCGCGAGCATGCCGGGCCAGTAGGCAAGGTTTTCCTCGCGCGCGATGGCTTGCGCCAGCAGCGCCGCCTGGTTATAGCGCCGCTTTAAAAACCGCCGCTTGTGCAGCGGCACCGGCACCACCGCATCGCAATGCGGGATGATCTCCGCGCCTGCCTGGCGCATCCAGCGCGCATATGTCCCTGAGCGGTAAGTCTGGTCGTGGTATTTATAGGCGGCGATGAGCTTTTTGCTTCCCGCGTCGTAGCGGAACACCGCCCTGGCCTGCGCGTACACCGGCGGCTCGCGCAGGCACGCGCCGCAGGCAGCATGCCCGCCCAGCGCAAAATCGAACGGCCTGCCGCAGCGCGCGCACATCGGCGCGGCGATGAACGGCACGGCGTTCCAGCACGCGCTGCATAAAGCGCCCTCCCGGCTCACCAGCGCATCGCAGCCGAAGCATTGCGGCGGGAAGAAGAGGTTAAGGAGGCGGGACGAAAGAGCATTTGGCATTCAGCATCCGGCATTCAGCATGTATGGGATAGAGAAAGAATCTATCCGATCATGTCGCTGCATGCTAACACTGAATGCTGGATGCCAAATGCTGAATGCCTGCCACTCTTCGACCGCTCTCTCGTCGCGCGCCGCCGCCTGCGGGCTGCCGGCGGTTTCGATGCGCATGATTTTTTGTTTCAAGCCATGGCGGATTCGGCGGCGGAGCGGCTGAAGGATATCGCGCGGGATTTTCCGCAGGCGCTGCTTATGGGCAGCTGGGAAGGGCGGTTGGGACAAACGCTTCTACCGACCGGCAGGATTGGCGCATGGGTTGAAACTGATCCTCTGCCCGCATCGCTTAAACTTACCGCGCATCCGGCGGCGGCATGCCATGAGGAAGCGCTGCCGTTTCAGCCGGAAAGCTTTGATCTGATCGTGAGCGTCGGGCAATTGCACTGGGCGAACGATGTGCCAGGCGCGTTGTTGCAATTGAAGCGCGCATTAAAGCCCGACGGGCTGCTCTTGGCGGTATTTCCCGGCGGCGAAACCTTGCGCGAACTACGCCGCGCCATAGCGGATGCCTCGATTGCCACCGAAGGCGGGATTTCCCCGCG
>CAYMDD010000012.1:0-2698 GCA_964389045.1 uncultured Rickettsiales bacterium | reverse complement strand
CATCTCCCCATTCATCGACGTGCGCGACGCGGGCGCGCTGCTGCAGCGTGCCGGTTTTGCCCTGCCGGTGGCGGATGCGGAACGCCTGACCGTCACGTACGCCTCGTCGCTGCACCTGATGCGTGACTTGCGCGGCATGGGCGAAACCAATGCGCTTCACAACCGCCCGCGCACGCCGCTGAAGCGCGCCACGCTGATGAAGATCGTAGAGATGTATGCCGAGCACTACGCGGATGCGGAAGGGCGCATCACCGCCACGTTCGACTTGATTGCCCTGACCGGCTGGGCGCCGCATGCTTCTCAGCAGCAGCCCGCCAAGCGGGGCAGCGGCAAGGTGCATTTGGGAGAAGCGCTTTTTTAAGTGATGAGAGGGATTGTCATTACTCATCACCCTCCCAGCACTTCCTTCAATTTCTCCACCAGCACGAAATCCACCTCGATCATTAGAAGCTTATGCATGTCGGCGGGGCGCGCCCATGCCAGGTCTTCGTGCTCAAGCGCCTGCGGCGAGCCAACCCAGCGGCGGCAGGTGTAGACGGGCATCATAAGGTGAAACTCGGAATAACCGTGCGAGAGGAAAGTGAGCGGTGCGAAATCATGCGCCGACGCTTCAATCCCCAGCTCCTCGTGCAGCTCGCGGGTCAATGCGCCTTCCGGGGTTTCGCTTGGCTCCACCTTGCCGCCGGGGAACTCGTAATAGCCCGCCAGCATCTTGCCTTGCGGCCTTTTGGCCAGGAGCACTTCATCCTTGGCATTGATGAGGGCAGCGGCCACCACTAAGAGCGTGCGCGGTTTCATGTGCGCCTGCCGCCCATGGCGTGCGGATCGATTCCGGTATGCGCACAAAAGGTTTCGCGCAAGCTCTCGATCTGCGTGGAAAGCGCGGCGAGCAGCGGCGCGCACTGATCCTCTTCCGGCGCGATGGCGCGTTTTTTCGTATCGCCGCGCACTGCCCGGCGCATCGCCTCCGCGGCTGAGACAAGCGCCTGCAACTTATCCGCCGCCGTGGCGCAGTCCAGAGCGGGCGCAGCGCGGTCTTCGAACAGGTTACGAAACTGGAAGAATGCCCGCAAGAGCTGGCTTTTGGCTGCCGCAAGCGGGTGCAGGCGCCGGGTAGGCTCAAGCCATGACGGCGCTTCTTCCTCCGCATCCCCGCCGGTAAACAGCTTTATTTTTTGCTCCGTGCCCGAAGGCAGGCGCTGCTGCACGGAATCCGCCAGCGCATCCAGCGCCTCGCGCACATGCGGCAATCGCGCGGCAATGCCTGCTGTAAGCGCATCGTGTTCCGCTTCCGAGAGCGTATCGGCATATTTAAGCTGCGGCTTTTTTTCCGTGAGCTTATAGCGCCTGTGCTCTTCCGTGTCGGCATGGATGCGGAGTACGGCAGGGTCTTCGTTGGGCGGGATCATGTGCGGTAGCTGCCGTTGATGTCGATATAGGCGTGGGTTAAGTCGCATGTCCACACGGTGGCGCGCGCCTGGCCGATGCCGACATCGACTGCGATGGAAATGTCGCGGCCACGCATGTGCGGCAGGATGTCCTCCTCGCGGTAATCAGGCGATTTCTCGCCCTCCTTCGCTACCGTCACGCCGCCGATGTTCACCTTAAGCTTATCGCGGTCGGCGCGCTCGCCCGCTTTGCCCACGGCCATCACGATCCGCCCCCAGTTGGCGTCCTCTCCGGCGATGGCCGTTTTCACCAGCGGGGAGTTGGCGATGCTCATGGCGATTCTGCGCGCCGCCTTTTCCGATTCCGCGCCGGTCACGGTAACGGTAATGAATTTGCCCGCCCCTTCCCCGTCCTTCACCACCAGCTGCGCGAGTTCGATCAGGAGCGATTCCAGCGCGGCGCGGAATGCCGTCAGGTCGGCTTCCGGCGGATTGCCCGCTTTGCCGGTCGCAAAGAGCAGCAGCGTATCGCTGGTGGAAGTATCACCGTCCACGGTGATGCAGTTGAAGCTCTTGGCGTTGGCTTGGCTTAACGCCGCCTGGAGTTTCGGCGCGGGAACAGCCGCATCCGTGAACACGAAGGCGAGCATCGTCGCCATGTCCGGCGCGATCATGCCGGAGCCTTTAGCGATGCCGTTGATGGTAACGGTGACGCCGCCGATGTGCGCCTGCCTTGTGGCTTTCTTCGGAAACGTATCGGTGGTGAGGATGGATGCCGCCGCTTCATCCCACGCGGTCGGGGAGAGGGCGGCTTTCATGGCGGGCAATGCGCCCGTAATCAAATGGTTGGGGAGCTTCTCGCCGATGACGCCGGTGGAAGCCATGAAGAACTCGTGCCCTTCACAGCCTGCCAGCCGCGACGCGGCCTCCTCCACGCGGCGTAGGCTCTCAATGCCTGCCCTGCCGGTGAACGCGTTGGAATTGCCGGCGTTGACCACCAGCACCCTGCCCGATCCGCCTTTCAGATGCTCCCTGGCCTGCTCGACCGGCGCGCTGGCGGCAAGCGAGGTGGTGAGTACGCCGGCCACAGTCGTTCCGGGCGCGCATTCCACGTAAAGCAGGTCGGGGCGGCCTTTATAGCGAATGCCGCAGTTGGCGGCGGATAAGCGAACCCCTGCAATTTCCGGCAATGCGGGAAATTGCAGGGGCGCAAGCGGCGATAGCTTCATTTAAAGCCGTTTAAACCTGCTTAACGCGCCGGGAAATAAGCCTTTCCACAGCTCCTCGATCTCCGAATTCTTGATGTCCTG
>CAYMDD010000011.1:10220-15550 GCA_964389045.1 uncultured Rickettsiales bacterium | reverse complement strand
ATATTCTTATCTTGTCCAGTAAGGGACGTACCGTGCATTACGGTTGCCCTGGTTTTCTTCTGCCGGTGCGATACGTCCGGTTTGCTTGCACTCCGCTATAATCGCTGAAACTGCCTGATAGTCTTCAGGCGGTAAGCCAAAACGCTCTCTCAGCGTTGTATTGCTCATGTAATCGCGGTAAACGCAATAGCGGAGAACGCAATGCCAAAAACATGCCTTTAGTTTCTCGCTCTTCGTATACGCGTGAAATGGCTTGGGCGCTACCAGAACAAAGCGCATGGAGTTTTCAGAAGGCTCGATATCGAACACAGGCATGCGTTGTTTCTCGATTTCAAGCAAAACCTTATCAAGGCCGCTGCCCCGCTCTTCACAAAGTCCCAGCCCCCGCATTCCTTTGGCGATTTTTTCATTCCTGGTTTTTCGTTCATCAATCAGGCGGTCAATGGGAATGAGTGAATTTCCAGGGTTGGTGATTTCTATTCTATCGGAATAAATTTCCACCATCGGACCAGCGCCGAACACCAGAAAATCTTGATGGATAAGAGCATTGGCCACAACTTCCCTAATAGCTATTTCGGGATATATGGGTACGGATGTTCTCACCCCTTCAATATACTGTTCTTTGGATGGCACATGGCGTAAAATATACTGCAATACACCTTGAAACCCGGCGGCATAACCCGCTCGTATTTCACGTTCGCCGCTCGCTTCTGTCTTATCAATCCCTGTATAGCGGACTATACGCAGAGCTTTATTGACGATTGTAGGGAAGTGGCTTATATCCCGCGCGAATAATACAGCGCCTAGATTGGTGATATTGTAACCCCCTTCCATATCGGAATGGATGTATTCGCAAGACGATAATCTTCGCAAAATTTCAGAATCGTTTTGCGGCTTATCCTCGCACGATAGGCGATAAAACATATCAATATCAAGCAATTCCATCACGCGGCTGGCGGATTGATTCGGAAGCGCTATTGCGTCTTCAAAGTGGCGCCTGCTGGTTATAGCCCATATTGCCCGCTCGTATTCAGGAAATTCGGACAATTGCTTTACGTGCTGATTAATGCGGATAAATGCATTACCTGAGAATTTGACGGGCTTTGTATAGGTTGGCTCAATCCGAATAATCGCAAACGATTTACCGTCAACTTCAAAATCACAGAATTCCAGCCGAATTTGTGGGTTGAGCAGCCGTGGAATCCAGTTCGTGATAAATTCACCGCCTTGTTTAAGCTGTAGCAGTCGCACGGTTGTGCCAACCGGTTTTCTACTTTCGTCTTCCACTCCGAACACGATATACGCATAGGGCACATTCGCAAGAATGGCCGCATTAGCGCATGCGCATATTTGTCTGCCGATCATGGTCGGCTCGCTGTTATTATGTTTAAATTCCAGCCATGAGTGCTCGCGCTCTTTTAGTAGCGTTACAAGCATCAGATGGGGGTTCAGGATCGGCATGTCTCTTTTTATCCCTGTTATATCGGATAGGCAAGACAAGTAGACATTTAATTGAGAAACTTCAGTTAGATATTTTATCTTGGTTATATCAGGGCAGCAGTTTTAACGTCAGATTGCCGCATATTTGGCAAGCCTGTAACGGTCGACGCGGCGCTGGAGGGCGATAAGGATCAGCGAGGTGGCAAGCGTTGTGATCAACACCGGCACCCAGGCGGGCAGGCCGAAAGGGAAGGTCATCTTCGAATGCTCGAAAATGATGGTGAGCGGGTAATGCGCAAGGTAGATCGGATAGGAGAATTCGCCCAGCTCGCGGTCGACGCGGCTGTTTTTGCTTAAGAAGAACAGGAAAGGAAGCGCCGCCGCCGTGGCAAGGTAAAGCAGCCAGGACGCCAGGTAGTCCGGTTTTTGGTAGAGCGTGAATGGCAGGAATTGCGCCAGCGGGTAGTAAAAAAGGACAACCGCGAGATAGCCGATTAACGCCAGCCTTACTCCCCGCTTGCGGCTCAAATCCGCGATGGCGGGCGAGAAGCGCAAGAACGCGCGGCAGCCCAGCACGCCGAAAAGAAAGAACGGCAGCTCGAACGGGAAGAAGCGCGCATGCCAGGGATCGGCATTCAGCCCATATGTGTAGGCAATGATGCGGGCGAAGAGGCATGCGCCGATGACCAAGAGAAGGGTGCGGGATTTCCATTTCAGCAGCCAGGGGCAGAGAAGATAAAAATACAGCTCCAGCGCCACCGTCCAGATCGGGCCGATGATCATGAAATACATCATCTCTTTCGGCAGCCCGAAATCGGTGTGACTTAAGAATTTGGAAAGATCGGCGCTTAAGACGAACGTGTTGGCAAGGATCAGCCAGGCTTGCATCCAGTGCGGCATGCCGGTGAAATGCCCCTCGTACAGCCAAAGGAGCGTGCGAATGCCGAAACGCTCGGCGATCACGAAGTAAAGAAGGCTCAAGGCGCAGGCCGCCCAGTAGACGGGGAACAGGCGGAAGAAACGGCTTTTGTAGAAATTCATCGCGCTGTCGTACCGCCGTCCATAAATCAACGCCATGTAGAAGCCGCTGATCATGAAAAACATCTCGAACGCCGTGTGGCTGCCTGCGATCAACCATACGTTGTTGTGCTCCAGCAGCACGCCCAGGGCCAGGAGGATGCGGAGAACGCCCATAGGCTAATACGCGGGAACGTTGACCGGCGGCAGTGCCGCGCCGTGTTGCACATAATGCTCGGCAAGCATCCAGTCTTCCGCGGAGTTGATGTCGAAGCCTTCCAGCCCTTCCGTCAAAAAGGGAATCACCGCCTGGCCGGCAATGGTGCCCGCATCCACCGCGCGCGTCCAAGCAATTTCCAGGCTTGCATTCTGCACGTAAATCTCCGGGAGCGCGGCCATCTGGCAGGAATGCCACGGCGTGCCGCTTAAAGAAAACGGCATCAGCGGCTGCATGCGGTTGCCGCTCATCACCCACATCTTGCCCGGATGCTGGGAGCATTTCTCCACCGCGCGCAAGGAATCGGCGCAGGTGTCGGCCAGGAATGCCGCCCGGGCGCGCTGAATCGTTTCCGCCTGCCGGAACGGGCTGGTAGGGCGCAGGATGCTGAACGCATCGAACCGCGTATCCCTGGATTTCAGCGCATGGCTGACCCATTCGATATCGGGCGAGGTGGCGCTTGCGATGCTTGCAGGGCGCAGGAACGGCGTCTCCGCGCCGTAATGCCGGGCGATGGCGGCGTAATCTTCCGCGTCCGTTGAAACGATAACGGCATCGAAAACGCCGCTTTCCCTGGCGGCGGCGATAGTATAGGCGATCAGCGGATGGCCGTTTAAGGGGCGGATGTTTTTCCCCGCCACCCGCTTCGAGCCGGAACGCGCAGGGATAAGAGCGACGATGGAGGGCTTCATAGCGCCGCCGGGGTGACGTTTAAGTAGATATCCTTCAAATCGCTGTAGATATCGAGGGCTTCCGTGCCCGGTTCGCGGCTGCCGTTGCCGGAGGCCTTGACGCCGCCGAATGGCATGTGCGGCTCGCTCCCGTAAGTGCCGGCGTTGACCACCGCCACGCCTGCCTTGACAGCGTAGGCGAAATGCGTGGCGCGGCTGAAATCGCGCGTGTGGATGCAAGCCGTGAGGCCGTAGGGCGAGTCGTTGGCAAGCGCGAGCGCGCCTTGAAAATCCTTGGCCGGGTAGAGCGCCGCGATCGGCCCGAACAGCTCGCATTGCGAGATATCCTGGTCGGGCGCAGCCCTGTCGATCAGGGTCGGCTCCAGGTAATAGCCGCGCTCCAGCGCGCCGCCCGCGCGCCTGCCGCCGCACAGGATGCGCGCGCCTTCCGCCTTGGCCTTGGCAATGGCGGCAAGCATCGTGTCCAGCTGCCTGGCGTTAATGACCGCGCCGAAGTCGCAATCATCGGTATTGCCTAGCTTAAGCTTTGCGGTGGCGTTCAGCAGCTTTTCCTTGAACGCATCGTAGACGCTTTCGAACACGATGATGCGGCTGCCCGCCGCGCAGCGCTGGCCGGCGTTGCTGAAGGCCGAAAGCAGCGCCCACTTGACGGCCAGATCCATGTCCGCGTCATCGCACACCACGAACGGGTTTTTGCCGCCCAGCTCCAGGGAAATCTTGGCGAGCCTCTTGCCCGCCGTTTCGGCGATTCTTCTTCCCACCGCCGTCGAGCCGGTGAAGCTGATGACGGCGATGTCAGGGTGCTCCACCAAGGGCTGCCCCGCCTCCGTGCCCAGCCCTTGGAGGATATTCAGCACACCCGCGGGCAACCCGGCTTCGTGGAGAATCTTGCCGAACAGCCAGGCGGTGGCGGGCGTGTCTTCCGGCGCTTTCAAAATGGCCGCATTGCCGCAAATCAGCGCCGGAAACGTTTTCCAGGCGACATTAGCAATCGGCGTGTTGGCGGCCACGATCAGCCCGGCGATGCCGCACGGCCTGCGCACGGTCATGGCGTATTTATGCGCCTGCCCGCTGGTGGTGGTGCGCCCGTAGAGCCGCTGTCCCTCGCCGGCGTAGAAGCGCCCCAGGGCAATCGCCCCGTCGGTTTCGCCAAGCGCGTCTTTGGGCGATTTGCCCGTCTCCAGGGCGACCGTCTCGGCGATTTCCCACCGTTTCTCGGCCAATGCGTTGCACAGCAGATGCAGCAAGTGGCCGCGGCTCACGGCGGGGGTTTCCGCCCACGCGCCTTGCGCGGCCTTGGCCGCTTCGACCGCGCGCGCAACATCCTGCGCATCGGAGCGCGTGAGCTGGCCGATGATTTCTCCGCTGTGCGGGGAGTGCTTGGGATGGGTTTTACCGGCTTGAGCAAGGGTTTCCTTGCCTGCGATCCAGTTGGGGATGACAGCGGGGGCGTTCATGGATTCTTGAGCTACCAAGCCGTCCAGCCGCCGTCAAGGGTGAGGGCGGCGCCGGTCATGTAAAGCGAGGCGTCGGAGAGCAGGTAGACGACGGAGGCGTTGTACTCGTCCGCGTTCGCCATGCGCCCCATCGGCATGCGCCTGGTGTAATTCTCCAAAAATTCCTTATCCTGATGGTTGAACACGCCCGCCAGAACGAGAGTGTTGACGCGCACGCCTTTCTTCGCCCAGTACACGGCAAGGTACCGCGTCAAATTCATCAGCGCCGATTTGGAGGTGGAATAAGCGACGGGTTTGTAGAACTCTTCGCCCCGGTCGCGGCGGTACTGGTAGATCGACTGGTCGGGGGAGACGACGCCGTAAATCGAGCCGATGTTGATGATCGAGCCTCTGCCCGCCTCCGCCATTGCCGCCCCGAACGCCTGGCACATCAGGAACGTGCCTTTGACGTTCACCTCCATTACCTGGTCGAAGGAGCTTTCCGGGTAATGCTCGAACGGCCCGTTC
>CAYMDD010000011.1:0-10210 GCA_964389045.1 uncultured Rickettsiales bacterium | reverse complement strand
CGCTCCGGGCGGTGAATCGAGCGCCGCGCAGTTCACCAGCCCATGCGGCGCTTCGCCCCAAGCGGCCTCAACTTGGACGAGGGCTGCTTCTACGCTTTCTTTTTTTGTGATATCGCAGGATAGGGCAAGCACATCCGCATGCCCTAACAATGCATCGCCTTCCGGTGCGGCGGGAATGCGCGTATCCACGATCGCTACGCGCCCGCCTGCCTCTAAAACCGAAAAAGCGAATTGCCGCCCCAACTGGCCAAGGCCGCCGGTGATGACAATACCGCGGTTTTTTAAGGAAAACCGGTTGAGAATCAAGCCGCGGCCATGGCCTTGGCCGAAACGGCCTCGACGCTTTCAAGCAGAATGGTCTGGTCGGCTTTGAGCGCGTTCTTCAGGCGCTTGCCCAGCAGGTTTTCCACCTCGTACGGCGGCAGGCCGTCATTGGGCGCGCGGAAGGCCACATCCGCCATCGTCAGCACATGGCCGGCGGGAAGGTCGCGCGAGGCGACGATCTTCTTGGCCATTTTGTTGAGCGGCTTTTCCTCGCTGGGGAAGCGCTTCTTGACGCCGTCGCCCAGCGCGGTGCGCACCCGCTTTAAATCGCGCACCATCTTCTCCAGGCCGGAGCGCTCGAGCGAAAAGGCGTGGTCGGTGCCTTTGAGCGCGCGGTTCAAGGTAAAATGCTTTTCCACGATGCGCGCCCCGAGCACGTAAGAGGCGGTGGCCATGGCAATGCCGTTGTCATGCGCGGAGAAGCCGATGACGATGTCGGGGAATTCGTTTCTGAACGTCTCGATCACGCGCAGATCCAGCTCTTCCCAGGCGGGCGGATAGCCTGCCGTGCATTGCAGAATGGCGAGCTGCCGGTTGATGGGCATAATCGCGGCATAGGCGCGGCGCACGTCCTCGATGGTGGCGCCGCCGGTGCTGATAATCATCGGCTTGCCGAAGGAAGCGACATGCTTGAGCAGGGGGATGTTGGTGATATCCCCGGAGGCGAGCTTATAGGCCGGCATATCGAGGTTCTCGAGGAAATCGGCGCTGTTATGGTCGAAGGCGGTGGAAAAGAACGTGATGCCGAGCTTCCGCGCGTAGTCTTTCAGCTCCGCGTATTCCTCATAGCCGAATTCCAGGAATTCGCGGTGTTCGCCGTAGGTGGGGGCGTAGGCGTTCTCGCTGTGGTAGGGGCTGTCGTACATTTCCTTGGTGAACAAGGTTTTATTGTCGCGCTTCTGCAGCTTGACCGCATGCGCCCCGCAGGCTTTAGCGGTGTCGAAGAGCTGCTTGCATTGCTCCAGCTTGCCTTGGTGATTGTGGCCGATTTCGGCGATTACATACGCATCGGAGGCGTCCGAAATGGTGAAACCATCGATGACCAGCGACCGGCTCATGCCTTGCTCCTAAGGGCTAAAAATGGAAGAATTTGGATTCGGGTCATTTTAAAGACTTGATTTTCCTTTCACGGTCAAGCTTTTTAAAGCGCATGACCGCGATTTCCGCCACTTCCGCGCAATCAGGCCGCTGGGTATATTATGCGCGCCTGGTAAGCATTCTCGCCCGCCGCGACTTGGTCGGCGATTTGAAGGACACCTCGCTGGGGCTGCTGTGGATCGTGCTGCAGCCGCTCTTGCTGATGGTGACGTTCTCGATTATCAAAAGCTTCCTTAAATTCGGCGAGGAAGGCATCCCCTACCCGCTGACCAGTTTCCTGGCCATCGCCTTGTGGATCTTTCACGCCTCCATCCTCCAGCGCGCGATTCCGAGCATCGAGAGAAATGCGGGCATCATCAAGAAAATGCCGGTGCCGCGGATTCTCTTTCCTCTTTCCGCCGTAGTGGTGTGCCTGGTCGAATACGCCGTCACCTGGGTGCCGATGCTGGGGCTAATCGCTTATTACCAATGGCATTTGGGCGCAGGCATGCTCTACCTGCCGCTGATGGTGGGGCTGCTGGCTTTATTCTCCCTGGGGCTGGGGCTGATCCTTGCCTCTATCGGCATCTTCAAGCGCGACGTGGTGATGATGCTTCCCTATTCCTTGCAGCTATGGATGTTCCTAAGCCCGGTGATCTATCCTATCTCACATGTGCCGGAAGCTTACCGCGGCCTGTATGCGCTCAATCCGATGGTGGGTATTGTGGAGGGCGCGAGGAACGCGGTATTGAAAAACGCTCCCCCCGACTGGGCGCTGCTCCAGCCGACGCTCATAGCCATTGCCATCGTCTGGGTGCTGGCGCTGCTGCTCTATCCGCGGATGTCCCGCTATTTCGCGGATGTATTATGAGCGAAGACATCGTCATCCGCGTCGAAAACTTGAGCAAGGCGTATGGCCTGCCGCCTTTATGGGGGAAGGCCGATACGCGCGAGCGCGCGCTTAAAGATATCCATTTCGAGATCAAGCGCGGCGAGCTGCTGGGCTTGATCGGCAGGAACGGCGCGGGCAAAAGCACGCTGCTTAAAATGCTGGCGGGCGTCAGCCCCCCGAGTCGGGGAAGCGTCTCCGTCACCGGCAGGGTATTCCCGATGATCGAGCTGAACGCGGGCATGAACCCTGCGCTGACGGGCAGGGAAAACGTGATGCTGCTCGGCACCATCATGGGGCTGTCCCCGCGCGAGATCAAAAACCGCATGCCGGAAATCGAGGCGTTCTGCGACTTGGGCGAATGGTTCGACCGTCCTGTGAAGCAATACTCCTCCGGCATGCCGGGGCGCTTAGGCTTCGCCGTGGCCGCCTATTCCGACGCCGATATCCTGCTCATCGACGAGGTGCTGGCGGTGGGCGACCTGGTGTTCCGCAACAAGTGCATGGAGCGCATGCATGCGCTGCGCGAATTGGGCAAGACGGTGGTGTTCGCCTCCCACAACATGTCGGCCATTACCGGCCTTTGCACCCGCACCATCATGCTCGAGCGCGGCGAAATCCGCTACGACAGCCTCCCCGGCATGGCGGTGCAGCACTACAAGGACTTCGTCGCCTCGCTGTCCAAGGCGCAGGCCAAGCGCCAGATGAACGGCACGGAAGTGGCCTGCGCGCCCGGTTTCGCGCTGCACGGGCTGATCGTGACCGATGAGGAGGGCATGCCGCTGCGCGAACTCCGCTCCGATTTGTCCTCCAAAATCCTGATCGATTGCGATGTGCCGATTGATTTTGCCGAAGGGTGGATGGAAGTGATGATCGTCAATGAAGACAAGGTAACCTGTGTGCATGAGAAGCTCCTCATCCGCGCCGAAGGCCCGCCGGAATACCGGCGCATCAGCCTCTCATTCCCTCATGGCCTCGGCTTAAGGCCCGGCGAGTACACGCTTCACATCAAGCTTGCCGACCTGGATGAGAAGCAAAGCCTGATCGCCTTGCAAGCGCCGCTGGTCATAGCCACGCGCCGTCAGGGCAAAGGGATTGTAACGCTCAGGATAAAAACCGCCGTCTCCTCTCCCACGCTAATCTCAGAGCGCGTGCCGCCGCTTAAAATGGCTGGTTGATTTCATTTTGCGCCGAAAGTCTTTTCGGTTAGACAGCTACAATGAAAAACTTTCTCCATACGGCGTTTAAGCGTCAGGGCTGCACGCTATCAAGATCGAACGCATGAGAAAAAAAGTCCTGGCTGTCTTCGGCACGCGCCCCGAAGCCATTAAAATGGCGCCTGTCATCCGCGCTTTGGAAACATCCGCCGTATTCGAGCCGGTAGTGTGCGTCACCGGCCAGCACCGCGCCATGCTGGATCAAATGCTTGCCTTTTTTGGGCTGACGGCGCAGTTCGACTTGAACCTCATGCGCCCCAACCAGAATTTAAGCGAGCTGACGGCGGAAGCGCTTACCCGGTTGAAGCCGGTGTTGCAGGCGGTCAACCCCGCCTGGGTCATCGTGCAGGGCGATACGGCCACGGCCATGGCAGCCGGGCTTTCCGCATTTTACGCCTGTGTCCCTTTGGCGCATGTGGAGGCAGGCCTGCGCACCCGCAACAAGCACGCCCCATTCCCGGAGGAAATCAACCGGCGTATCGTGGGCGTCATGGCGGACCTTCATTTCCCGCCGACGGAAGGGGCAGCGCTGGCTTTAAGAAACGAAGGGCATGATCCGCGCACCATCCACGTCACCGGCAATACGGTGATTGACAGCCTGCTGTGGGCAAAAGAGCGCTTGAGCGAGCTTGCTCCGCCCTTTGCATCCCGGCTTGCGGGCAAGCGCCTGATTTTAGTGACGATGCATCGGCGTGAGAGTTTTGACTCCGGCATCGCTTCCGCCTGCGCGGCGATTGCCGAGCTGGTGGCGCGTTTCTCTGACACCGCCGTGGTATTGCCGGTGCATCCCAACCCGAATGTGAAAGGGGAGGTGGAGCGGCAGCTGGGGAATCTAGAGCGCGTGCACCTGGTGGAGCCGCAGGAATACGGGCATTTCGTGTGGCTGCTGGATAAGGCGCATTTGATCCTCACCGATTCGGGCGGCATTCAGGAGGAGGCGACCGCGCTCGGCAAGCCGATGCTGATCCTGCGCGACGTGACGGAAAGGCCGGAAGCGATTCACGGGGTAAACGCCAGGCTGATCGGCGCCGATGCAAAACGCCTGACCGACGAGGCGGGCGCCATTCTGGCCGACGCGGCGCTCCACAGGGAGATGAGCGCGCCCTCCGCGGTGTTCGGCGACGGCATGGCGGGCGAGCGCATCGTCCGCATTCTGGAGGGGGTATGAACATCGTCTGGGCGTATGACCGCGAGCATCTCCAGCATCCGTTCATCGGGATCGGGATCGAGACGCTGCGGGATGCGGGGCATGAGGTCACCGTCGTTGCCGCGGACAAGGCGGAACATGCAGACTATCCATCCCGCGATGCATTCCACTTCCGCGAACGCAGCCGGCATTGGGACGCGTTTTCCGAACGGAGGGCGCAACTCAAAGCCAGAGAAAAGAGCGCATCCGGCATGCGCGTTGCATGGTTGAAGGCATGCCGGTTCGGCCTCACCAGAGTGGCTCAGTGGCGGCGCGATACGATCGACACCTGGCGGGCGTATGCGCGGGGCTATCGCGCCTTACGCCGGCTTGAGCCGGATGTGGTGGTCGCCAGCCGCCCGGAGGCGGCGCTGATCGCCTGGGCGGCCATGCGGGGGAGGCGCATAAGGTTCGTATATTACCCGTTTGAGTTGTACGGCGACCAGACGGGCAGCGCCTCCTCATTCATTGCCTGGGCGGAGAAAAAGCTGCTGAAGGAGCGTGCGGACGCGCTGATTACGCAGAATGAATGCCGTGCGCAAGTCTATGCGGCGGAGCGCGGCTTTGCGGGCAAGCCTGCCATCGTGCACAATTACAAGCCTGTCCGGGCGCATGCGCGCTCCGGCAGGCTGCGGCAGGCGCTGGGGCTGGGGCAGGACACCAAAATCGCGCTTTACGAAGGGATGCTGATCCCTGGCCGTTGGCTACAGGAATTGGCGAAATCAGCATCATTTTTGCCGGAAAACGCGGTCATAGTACTGATGGGAAAGGAAAAATCCAGCTGGCTACAAAAAAACGCAGCGCTGTTGGACGGCATCGCCAAGGCATCCGGTCGCTTGCGGGTATTGCCGCCGGTGCCGCACAGTGAGATTCTGGATTACGCGGCGGATGCGGATGCGGGCATTATCATTTACGACGATTCGTGCCGGAATAATTTGTACTGTGAGCCGGGCAAGTTAAGCGATTACCTGGCGGCATGCGTGCCGGTGGTGGCGCCTGCGTTTCCCACGATCCAGCCGGTGGTGGAGGCCTACGGCATCGGCGAGTGCTTCCACGGGCACAGCCCCCAGGCCATCGCCGCAGCGATCAGCGCCGTACTGGCCAAACCCAAGGCCGAGTGGCAGGCCGCTTTGCGCCGCGCCTGCGATCATCTCACTTGGGAAACGCAAGCGCCCGCTTTCCTGGAAGCCGTGACCGGAGAAAGCACGGCTCCCGCTCTACGGAGCGCCGCATGAGCCTGCGCGTCTGCCTGGCCACTTCCACCGGGGGCTACGATCATGCCCGTACGCTCGACACCGTGCTGGCGCAGGCGCTCGACGTCCGAGGCGCGGAAGTGGAGATGCTGCTGTGCGATGCGGCGCTCCCTGCCTGTCAGATGACCAAGATGGGGCGCATCCCGCCGGAGGCGATGGCAGCGGGCGCGCCGATTCCCTTCTGCGGCAAATGTTACGGGCAGGGCAGGGAGGCTTACGCGCCGCTCGGCTATCCGGTTCAGACATTCAGCGCATATATCAAGTCGGAGGAAGCGGCAGAGGCCGCGCGCATCGCCGCCACCGTGCCGTTAGCGGAAATTCGCCGTTACGCCTATGACGGCTTGCCCGTGGGCGACCATGCGCATGCGGGCGCGCTTCGCTATTTCGCGCGCGGGGAATTGCTCGGCGAACCGCACGGCGAAGCGGTGTTGCGGCGCTATTTCGAAGCGGGCTTGCGCGCTATTTTCAGTATACGCCGCTTAATCGCCGAGCGGAAATACGATGTGATGGTGATCCATCACGGCATCTATATCCCGCAAGGCATGCTGGTGGAGGTCGCAAGGAGCATGGGCGTGCGGGTGGTGACGTATAACCCCGCCTACCGCAAGCACGCCTTCGTCTTCAGCCACGGACAGAGCTACCATTTCACCATGCTGGATGAGCCGGCGGAGCACTGGACCGGCCTCGATCCCGACGCAATCAGGGATGAAGTGGCGCGCTATCTCGCCAGCCGCCGCTTCGGCACTAACGACTGGATCTGGTTTCACGACCAGCCGCGGGAGGATATTGCGCCCGTGCTGCGCGAAATCGGCTGCACCCCGGAAAAGCCTTACGTGGCGCTCCTGACCAGCGTTGTATGGGACGCGCAGCTGCATTATAAGGCCAACGCCTTCCCCGGCATGATGGACTGGCTGATCGAGACGGTGCGCTACTGGGGAGAGCGGCAGGACGATCTTCAGCTGGTCATCCGCGTGCATCCCGCCGAAATCCGCGGGGCAGTGCCCTCGCGCCAGAAAGCCGCCGATGAATTGAGGGCGGCATTCCCGCAACTGCCTAAGAACGTGTTTGTCCTTACGCCTGAAAACCAGGCGAGCACTTATGCGTTGGGCGAAAATGCCAATGCCTGCATCATCTACAACACCAAAACCGGCGTAGAACTGGCGGCGATGGGCATTCCCGTCATCGTGGCGGGCGAGGCCTGGGTGCGCGGCAAGGGGTTTACGCAGGACGCTTCCGACAAGGCATCCTATTTCCGCCTGCTGGACGCGCTGCCGCAAACAAGCGGCATGACGCAAAACGAGCGGAACCGGGCGCTCCGATACGCCTACCACTTCTTTTTCCGCCGCATGATTCCGCTGCCCTTCATCCACCAGATCGATTCAGCCAAATTCCGCGTGGATAACGCGGGCAAGGGCGATCTCGCGCCGGGCAAATGGCCGGGGCTGGATACGATCTGCACGGGCATTATGGAGGACAAACCGTTCATCTACCCGGCGGAGACGCTCAAAAATCCGTTTCCCGGCGAGGCAGCGCCGCCCGCCGTATCTGCTCCGCGCAAAAAACGCATCGTCTGGGCATATGATCGCGAGCATCTGCAGCATCCGTTTATCATGATCGGGCTGGGGACGCTTAGCCAAGCGGGGCATGAGGTCATCGTGGTGGCTTCCGATCTGGCGGAGGAGAAGTCCTATCGTAGTTGCGATGGCTACAGCTTTGCCAAGCGCGCGGATGCCATCGACTGCGTAACCCGTTACTGCCGCGATGTCATGGCGCCACGGGAAAGGGCGTGGTTCGAGAAAATAAAGAAAATCAAAAAGCGCCAGCGCCTGGAGACATTCAGCTCCCGCCAGGCGGCCACGCTTTATGTCCAGCGCAAGATGTTGACGAGCGTCCGCCACCTGTCGTTTTATATCCGCAAACTGTTGATGGGCGCAGCGCGGTGGAAGCGCGATACGGTCGATACGTGGACGGTGTATCTCCGCGGATGCAGGGCGGTTTACGCGGCCAAGCCGGATATTGTCATCTCCAGCCGCCCGCAGGCGGCGTTCGGCGCATTGCTTGCAGCTCGCTTCAGACGCAGCCGTTTTGTCTATTTTCCGTTCGAGCTGTACGGAGACCAGGCCGCTCCCTCATCTGCCCTTATCGCCTGGGCGGAGCGCGTGGTGGCAAAGCGCGCAGATGCCCTTATTACTCAAAACGTGGCGCGCGCGGAGATTTTCACCATCGAGCGCAAGGCGCGCCACGCACCGATCATCGTGCATAATTATAAGCCTGCGCGCAAAGTCAAAGATAAGGGTAAGCTTCACAAAGCGCTCAATTTGCCGGGCAAGCGCGTTGTGCTTTATGAAGGGCTGTTGATGGAAAGCCGCTGGCTTGACCGTTTGGCGCAGGCAAGCGCCTACCTGCCGGACGACACGGTAATGGTGTTTTTAGGTAAAGAAATCACAAAATGGCGGGAACGGCATGCGGAGATTCTGGAGCCGCTTATCGAATCCGGCAGGCTAGTGATCCTTTCTTCGGTGCTGCATGAGGACATTCTGGATTACGTGGCTGACGCCGAGGTCGGCGTCGTGATTTACGATGACAGCGTACGCAATAATTATTTCTGTGAGCCGGGCAAGTTGAGCGATTATATAGCGGCGGGCGTACCGGTGATTGCTCCCGCTTTTCCGACTATACGGCCCGTCATCGAGGAATACGCCATCGGCGAGTGTTTCACCGGCCATGCGCCGGAGGCTATCGCCGCGGCGGTCCAAACGGTTCTCCGGCGTGGAAAGGCGAGCTATGCGGATGCATTGGCAAAGGCGGCGTGCGAGCTGACATGGGAAACGCAAGCGCCGGTTTTTTTGAAAGCGGTAACGGGCTGAACTTATGGAAGCGTTGGCGCTGATCGAGCATGTAGACCGTGAACTGGACTTGCTCTGCCTGCTGAAGCACAAGCTTGAAAAAGAACATGGCATCCACCTGCAAATCCGCAATTTCTATGCCGATGCGCCGCAGCTGCTTATGGGCAAGCCGCCGCGCATTGTGCTAGTGCCGTTTTTCTACGGCGCGGACGATCTGGTGATGTGCGATTACGTGGCCGCCTGGCCGGATGCGGTATACCTCAACCTGGCGTGGGAGCAGATTTTTTACCCCTCGCACCAATCCATCAAGCAGCCGCGCGGAGACATGGCGAAGGAGAAAGTCATCCATGCCGCCTGGAGCCGGACATTCGTGGATTACCTGTCGGGGCACGGCGTCCGTTCCAGCAATGCCCGCCTGGTCGGCCACGGGCTGTACGGGCTGTATGCCGAGCCGTACCGGCGTTATTTCGCTCCGCGTCTGGAGCTTGCGCAACGCTTGAAGCTGGATGCCGCCAAGCCGTGGGTGTTCATCCCGGAGAATTACCGCTGGGCGTTTTTCGCCGATAACAAGCTGCGCAAGCTGTCGGCAAGGGGAGTGGCGGAAGCGGATTTGTTCCAAATGCGCAGCTATTGCCGCAATTCGCTGAAACAACTCGCAGAGTGGTGTGAGACGCTGGCGCAGACAGGAGAAGTGGAAGTGATCTTCCGCCCGCGCCCGGCTACATCCTCGAGGGAGATGCGTCGGTTTTTCGCGCAGGAAGCAGGTATTGCGCAGCCCTCGTTTCATCTTACCAAGGCGTTTTCGGCACGGGAATGGGTGCTGGCCGCGCAAACCGTTGCCTCTTCCTACAGCACTGTGCTGATCGAGGCGGCGCTCGCGGGAAAAGAGATTCTGATCGCAGCGCCAGAGCCTATTCCTGAGAGTCTGCGCTACGAATGGTGCAGCCTGGTGCCGCAAGCCGCCACCTGCCAAATGTTCATCAATGCCTGCTCGGAAAAAAGCGCAGATAGCGGTGCGGCCTTGAAGCAATGGGCGATGGCGCAGTTCCTACCCCAGGGCGATCCGGTGCGCCAACTGACAAGCATAATCGCGCATGAGACGGCGCAGGCCTACACAAGGCCGGCTCCGGTCAAAGTGTTAAGCGGTAAGACCTTGCCCGCTTGGGCAGCAGCGTTGGCATCGGTGCTTCCGCCCAAAGCTAAACACCGCTTGTGCCAGGTTTGTGCCCCGGGGTATGCCTTCAACGCCGTCACTCATGAGAAAGATTTATTCTCTTCCGCCGAAACGCGAAGGCGCACCGCGAAATGGGCGTCCATCGTGCGTCCCGAAAATTAAGGCAAACAGTTCTTCCTATGCTTCTTTCTCTCATCATTTCTACTTATAAGCGCCCTTCCGTACTGGAGCCGATGCTAAGGAG
>CAYMDD010000010.1:0-15731 GCA_964389045.1 uncultured Rickettsiales bacterium | reverse complement strand
CGGCACCTTCATCATCAACGGCACCGAGCGCGTGATCGTCTCGCAGATGCACCGCTCCCCCGGTGTTTTCT
Organism: uncultured Rickettsiales bacterium; assembly: GCA_964389045.1. Classification (GTDB taxonomy): domain Bacteria; phylum Pseudomonadota; class Alphaproteobacteria; order Rickettsiales; family SXRF01; genus CAYMDD01. The sequence continues at coordinate 15,660 of CAYMDD010000010.1, read as the reverse complement.
TCGACCACGACCAGGGCAAAACGCATTCGAGCGGCAAATTCCTCTTCTCCGCCCGCATCATCCCCTACCGCGGCTCCTGGCTCGATTTCGAGTTCGACGCCAAGGACATCGTCTTCGCCCGCATCGACCGCAGGCGGAAGGTGCACGCCACCACGGTGCTGCGCGCGCTGGGCATGGAGACGGAGGAAATCTTAGGCGCATTCTACAACACCATCTCCTACAAAAAGCAGAAAAGCGGCTGGTCGACCAAATACAACCCTGAATCCTTCCGTGGGCTTAAGCTCCCCTATGATTTGGCCGACGCCAAGACGGGCAAGGTGCTGGTGGAGGCGAACACTAAGATTTCCCCGCGCCAGGCCAAGAAGCTCGCCGAGGAAGGCTTGAAAGAATACATCGTCGCCGAAGACCAGCTGATTGGCAAGTTCATCGCGCAAGACGTGGTGAACTCCGACACCGGCGAGATTTACGCCGAGGCCGGCGACGAGCTGACGCAGCCCACCATCGCGCTGCTCGAAGACATGGGCTTCAAGGAAATCCCCGTATTGGACATCGATTTCATCAATGTCGGCGCCTATATCCGCAACACGCTTCTGGCGGACAAAAACACCTCGCAGGAAGAAGCTCTGATCGACATCTACCGCGTGATGCGCCCCGGTGAGCCGACCACGCCGGAAGCCGCTGAAGCGCTGTTTAAATCGCTGTTCTTCGACGCCGAGCGCTACGACCTCTCCGCCGTAGGCCGCGTGAAGATGAACGCCCGACTCGGCTTGAGCGCGCCGGAGGAAACCGGCACGCTGACCAAGGAAGACATCGTCCATATCCTCAAGCTTCTGGTGGGCTTGAAAGACGGAGTCGGCGAGATCGACGACATCGACCATCTGGGCAACCGCCGCGTCCGCTCGGTGGGCGAGTTGATGGAAAATCAGTTCCGCGTAGGCCTCTTGCGCATGGAGCGCTCGATCGTCGAGCGCATGGGGTCGGTCGATATCGACACCGTCATGCCGCACGATCTGGTCAACGCCAAGCCGGTGGCCGCCGCCATCCGCGAGTTCTTCGGCAGCTCGCAGCTCTCGCAGTTCATGGATCAAACCAACCCGCTCTCCGAAATCACGCACAAGCGCCGCCTTTCGGCGCTGGGGCCGGGCGGTCTCACGCGCGAGCGTGCGGGCTTCGAAGTGCGCGACGTGCACCCAACGCATTACGGGCGCATCTGCCCCATCGAGACGCCGGAAGGCCCGAATATCGGCCTCATTAACTCGATGGCGACCTATGCGCGCATCAACAAGCACGGCTTCATCGAAAGCCCGTACCGGAAAGTCGTGAACAGCCGCGTCACGGATGAGGTAATTTACCTCTCGGCCATCGAGGAAAGCAAATACTCCATCGCCCAGGCTAATTCACCGATGGACGAGAAGGGCAAGTTCACCGCCGACCTCGTTTCCTGCCGCAAGGGCGGCGACTTTCTAATGTCGCCTCCAGACACCATCGATTATATCGACGTAGCGCCCAAGCAGCTGGTGTCGGTGGCTGCGGCGCTCATCCCCTTCCTGGAGAACGACGACGCCAACCGCGCGCTGATGGGGTCGAACATGCAGCGCCAGGCCGTGCCCCTGGTGCGCGCCGAAGCGCCGCTGGTCGGCACCGGCATGGAAGAGATCGTGGCCAAGGATTCCGGCGTCGCCACCGTCGCCCGCCGCGGCGGCGTGGTGGATCAGGTGGACGCCACCCGCGTGGTGATCCGCGTGGATGCAGCCGAAAATGCTGACGGCACGCCGGGCGTGGATATTTATAATCTGGTCAAATTCCAGCGCTCGAATCAGAACACCTGTATCAACCAGCGTCCGCTGGTGCAGGTGGGCGATAGCTTAAAAGCCGGTGACATCATCGCCGACGGTCCTTCGACCGATCTGGGCGAACTGGCGCTGGGCAGAAACGTCCTGGTCGCCTTCATGCCGTGGAACGGCTACAATTTCGAGGATTCGATCCTGATTTCCGAGCGCATCGTCTCCGAGGATGTCTTCACCTCCATCCACATCGAGGAATTCGAGGTGATGGCGCGCGACACGAAATTGGGGCCGGAAGAAATCACCCGCGACATCCCGAACGTCGGCGAAGAGGCGCTGCGCAGCCTCGACGAAATCGGCGTGGTGCATATCGGCGCGGAAGTGAAGCCGGGCGATATCCTGGTGGGCAAGGTGACGCCGAAATCGGAATCGCCCATGACGCCGGAGGAAAAGCTGCTCCGCGCCATTTTCGGTGAGAAAGCCTCCGACGTGCGCGATTCGAGCCTGCGCCTGCCGCCGGGCGTGGCCGGAACCGTGGTCGGCGTCAAGATTTTCTCCCGCAGGGGGATCGAGAAGGATGAGCGCGCGCTGGCCATCGAGAAATCGGAAATCGAGCGCCTGGCCAAAGACCGCGATGACGAGCGCGGCATCATCGAGCGCTTCATCTACGGGCGCTTGCGCGAGCTGCTTACAGGCAAGAAGGCCACCTCCGGCCCGAAGAGCATGAAGCCCGGCACGGTGATTTCGGATGAGGTGATGGACGGCTTCTCCAAAGGCCAGCTGTGGCAGATCGCCATTAAGGACGATGCGGCGATGGCCGAAATCGAAGGCCTGAAGAAGCAGCTCGATCATGCGCTGGAGCGCATCACCCGCCGCTTCGAGGAGAAGGTGGGCAAGGTGCAGAGCGGCGACGACCTGCTGCCAGGCGTGCTGAAGATGGTCAAGGTCTTCGTAGCGGTAAAGCGTAAATTGCAGCCCGGCGATAAGATGGCCGGGCGCCACGGCAACAAGGGCGTTATCTCCCGCATCATGCCCGCGGAGGATATGCCCTACCTCGCGGACGGGCGTCCGGTGGACGTGGTATTGAACCCGCTTGGCGTGCCGAGCCGCATGAATGTCGGCCAAATTCTGGAGACGCATCTGGGCTGGGCGGCGGCAGGCCTCGGCCACCAGATCGGCGAGGTGATGGCTTCCCTTGGCGACAAGGCAGCCAACCAGCAATCGGTCAAGCAGCTGCGCACCACGCTCGAAGACGTGTACGATGATAAGGACATCAAGAAGGAAATCCAATCCTTGGAAGCGGGCGATGTGGTGGAACTCGCCAGGAACCTGAAAAAAGGCGTCCCCTTCGCCACGCCCGTGTTCGACGGCGCGAAGGAGGAGGACATCGTCAAGTGGCTCGACAAGGCAGGCCTTGCTTCGTCCGGCCAGGTGCAGCTGTTCGACGGACGCACCGGCGAGCCGTTTGACCGGCAGACCACGGTGGGCTATATCTATATGCTCAAGCTCCACCACCTCGTGGATGACAAAATCCACGCCCGCTCCATCGGGCCGTACAGCCTGGTTACGCAGCAGCCCTTGGGCGGCAAAAGCCAGTTCGGTGGCCAGCGCTTCGGCGAAATGGAATGCTGGGCGCTCCAGGCCTACGGCTCCGCGTATACCTTGCAGGAAATGCTCACCGTCAAATCCGACGACGTGGCAGGCCGCAGCAAGATCTACGAGAGCATCGTCCGCGGCGACCACAGCTTCGAATCGGGCATCCCGGAGAGCTTCCATGTGATGACGAAAGAGCTGCGCTCGCTGGGGTTGAATGTGGAGCTGGTGGAGAAAGAGGATTGATATGGATACCGAACACTCTATCACACCGCCTTCACCGGCGAGAGTATTAGCGGAAAGACTGATAATGGGAAAGGTAGGGGCGGTATTCGACATGAACGGCGGTAAGGCCTCGACAAATCTTGCGAAAGCAGACGGCGTTTCCGGCCCAGGAAGCGTTCCTATGCAGAACGATCCAAACGGGCGTTATACGGAAATCAGTATCCCCGCAAAAACGTCAGACGAGGGTGATCTAGGTGTACAAGTCGCTGCTGAACTGCTTGATCTTTTTCAGGGAAAAAATGTCCCTAATATGGTCGAAACAAGGCATATCGAAAGCGATGGTGTGATCGGGCTTTTAATTGGAGAAGCTGCCCACAGCCAGTTGCGAGCCGCCTTGCAACGAGGCCGCACATAAATACATAAAGGCAATGTAATTAAAACTAATTTCGAGTCCTCGAATCATCGAGTTCTCGGATCATCGGAGAAGCACATGGCAAGCGCACAAGAAATCCAATCCTTTTTCGGCCAGTCCGTCGCACCGGCCAAGCCGTTCGACGAGATCAAGATTTCGATCGCCTCCCCGGAGACGATCCGCTCCTGGTCGTTCGGCGAGGTGAAGAAGCCGGAAACGATCAACTACCGCACCTTCAAGCCGGAGCGTGACGGCCTCTTCTGCGCGCGCATCTTCGGGCCGATCAAGGATTACGAATGCCTCTGCGGCAAGTACAAGCGCATGAAATACCGCGGCATCGTCTGCGAGAAATGCGGCGTGGAGGTGACGACCTCCAAGGTGCGCCGCGAGCGCATGGGGCATATCGAGCTGGCGTCCCCTGTGGCGCATATCTGGTTCCTGAAATCGCTCCCCAGCCGCATCGGCACGCTCTTGGACATGACATTGAAAGATTTGGAGCGCGTGCTCTATTTCGAGAATTACGTCATCACCGAACCCGGCCTGACGCCGTTCAAGATGGGCGAGCTGCTGTCGGAAGAGCAGTTCTACGACGCGCAGGATAAGTATGGCGACGGCACGTTTACGGCCAAGATCGGCGCGGAAGCCATCAAGGATATGCTGAACGGCATCGACTTGGAAAAAGAGAAGGTAGAGCTGCGCGCCGAGCTTTCCGAAACCAACTCCGAAGCGCGCCGCAAGAAGCTGGTCAAGCGCCTGAAGATGGTGGAATCCTTCCTCGATTCCGGCAACAGGCCCGAATGGATGGTGCTGGATGTCGTCCCCGTCATCCCGCCGGAGCTGCGCCCGCTGGTGCCGCTGGACGGAGGCCGCTTCGCCACGTCCGACTTGAACGATCTCTACCGCCGCGTCATCAACCGCAATAACCGCCTGAAGCGCCTGCTGGAGCTGCGCGCGCCGGACATTATCGTCCGCAATGAAAAGCGCATGCTACAGGAAGCGGTGGACGCGCTGTTCGACAATGGCCGCCGCGGGCGTGTCATCACGGGCGTGAACAAGCGTCCCTTAAAATCGCTCTCCGATATGCTGAAAGGCAAGCAGGGGCGCTTCCGCCAGAATCTGCTAGGCAAGCGCGTCGATTATTCAGGCCGCTCGGTGATCGTGGTCGGCCCCGAACTCAAGCTGCACCAGTGCGGCCTGCCGAAGAAGATGGCGCTGGAGCTGTTCAAGCCCTTCATCTACGCCAAGCTGGAGCTGTACGGCATCGCCAGCACCATCAAGGCCGCCAAGCGCATGGTCGAATCCGAGCGCCCGGAAGTGTGGGATATCCTGGCCGAAGTCGTGCGCGAGCACCCTGTATTGCTGAACCGCGCCCCGACGCTGCACCGCTTAGGCATTCAGGCCTTCGAGCCGATGCTGATCGAAGGAAAAGCCATTCAGTTGCATCCCCTGGTCTGCACCGCCTTCAACGCCGATTTCGACGGCGACCAGATGGCCGTGCACGTGCCGCTCTCCATGGAAGCGCAGCTGGAAGCGCGCGTGCTGATGATGTCCACCAACAACATCCTCTCGCCCGCCAACGGCAAGCCGATCATCGTTCCCTCGCAGGATATCGTGCTGGGTTTATATTACCTTTCGCTCGAATCGGACGGCGAGCCGGGCGAAGGCACGGCGTTTAAGGACGCCGCCGAGATCGAGCAGGCGCTGGAAGCCAAGCAGATCAGCCTCCACACCAAGATCAAATACCGCTTCCGCACCGTCGATGAGCAGAACAAACCCGTGGTGCAGATCGTGGACGCAACCCCTGGCCGCGTGCTGGTGTCGGAGCTGCTGCCGAAGCATCATTTGCTCCCCTTCAAGACGGTCAACCGGCTGATGACCAAAAAGGAAGTCTCTAATTTGCTCTATGAGGTCTACCGCCATTGCGGTCAGAAGGAGACGGTGATTTTCGCCGACCGCCTGATGCAGCTGGGCTTCCGCCATGCCTGCAAAGCGGGCATCTCCTTCGGCAAGGACGATATGCTGATCCCGCCGAGCAAGGAAAAGCACCTGTCGGAAACCTTCGGCGAAGTGAAGCAGTTCGAGCAGCAATATTCGGACGGCCTCATCACCAACGGCGAGCGCTACAACAAGGTGATCGACGCCTGGAGCCGCTGCGGCGAAAAAGTGGCCGACGACATGATGAAGCAGATTTCCTCCATCGGTCGCGCCGAAGGCAAGGCCAACGCCAAGGGCATCAACTCCATTTACATGATGGCGCATTCCGGCGCGCGCGGTTCCGCCGCCCAGATCAAGCAGCTTTGCGGCATGCGCGGGCTGATGGCCAAGCCGAGCGGGGAGATCATCGAAACGCCGATTATCTCCAACTTCAAAGAAGGCCTCTCGGTGCTGGAATACTTCAACTCCAGCCACGGCGCGCGCAAAGGCCTGGCCGATACGGCGCTCAAGACCGCCAACTCCGGGCATTTGACCCGCCGCTTAGTTGACGTGGCGCAGGATTGCATCGTAACGCAGGAGGATTGCGGCACGGTCAAGGGCATCGTCGCCAAATCCGTCATTGAGGGCGGCGACATCGTGGTGCCGCTTTCCGACATCGTCATTGGCCGCGTCTCCGCCAAGGACATCTACCACCCCGTCACCGACCAGCTGATCGTGGCGGCGCGCCAGATGATCGACGAGGCGGTGGTCGCGCGCATTGACGAGGCGGGCATCGAGTCCGTCATGATCCGCTCGGCGCTCACCTGCGAGGCCGACAAGGGCATCTGCGGCCATTGCTACGGGCGCGATCTGGCGCGCGGCACGCCTGTGAACATCGGTGAGGCGGTAGGCGTCATCGCGGCGCAATCCATCGGCGAGCCGGGCACGCAGCTCACTATGCGCACCTTCCATATCGGGGGTGCTGCGCAGAAAGGCTCCGAGCAGTCGAGCGTGGAGGCCTCGCATGACGGCACGGTGCAGCTCACCAACAAAAACGTGGTGACCGATTCCAAGGGCAGAAGCGTGGTGATGTCACGCACCTGCGAGCTGGTGATCCGCGACGAAAACGGGCGCGAGAAAGCCCGCCACAAAGTGCCCTACGGCGCGCGTGTGCTGGTGCGCGAAGACCAGGCGATCAAGAAAGGCGCCAAGCTCGCCGAGTGGGACCCGTATACGCTCCCCATCATCACCGAGCGCGCGGGCATCGCCCATTACCGCGACCTGGTGGAAGGCATTTCCTTGCGCGAGGCGGTGGACGAATCCACCGGTATCGCCAGCAAGGTGGTGACTGACTGGCGGCAGCAGACGCGCGGCGCGGACTTGAAACCCCGCGTAGCGCTCCGCGACGCCAAAGGCGAAATTATTACGCTCGCTAACGGCCTGGAGGCGCGCTATTTCCTCCCCGTCGGCGCGATCCTCTCGGTCGGCGATGGCCAGCAAGTCCACGCGGGCGACGTGCTGGCGCGCATCCCGCGCGAGTCGATGAAAACGCACGACATCACGGGCGGCCTGCCGCGCGTGGCGGAGCTGTTCGAAGCCCGTAAGCCCAAGGACCACGCCATCATCAGCGAAACCGAAGGCGTCGTTGAGTTCGGCAAGGACTACAAGAACAAGCGCCGCGTCATCGTCCGCTCCAAGGAAGCCGACGTGCAGCCGGTGGAATACTTGATTCCCAAAGGCAAGCACATCACCGTTCAGGAAGGCGATTACGTGCAGAAGGGCGACCTCCTCATGGACGGCCATCCCGTGCCGCACGACATCCTCAAAGTCATGGGCGTGGAAGCGCTGGCGCAGTACATGGTGCACGAGGTGCAGCAGGTGTACCGCCTCCAGGGCGTGCTCATCAACGACAAGCACATCGAGGTGATCGTCCGCCAGATGCTCCAGAAAATCGAGATCGACGAAGCGGGTGAAACCACCTTCCTAACGGGTGAGCAGGTAGACCGCGAGGAGTTCGAGCAGGTGAACCAGAAGGCGTTGGACGAGAACTACAAGGGTGCCACCGGCACGCCCGTCCTTCAGGGCATCACCAAGGCATCGCTCCAGACGCATTCCTTCATCTCCGCCGCCTCCTTCCAGGAAACGACGCGCGTGCTGACGGAGGCGGCGGTGGCCGGCAAGCTCGACCACTTACGCGGCTTGAAGGAAAACGTCATCGTAGGCCGCCTGATCCCCGCCGGCACCGGCGCAACGGTTTCCCGCATGCGCCGCGTGGCGAACGACCGCGATCGCCTGCTCGACCAGGAAGAAGAGGAAGCCCGCCTTGCCGCGCAAGGGGAAGCGGATGAACCCCAGGCGGCGAGCGGGGCGGCGTAACCTGTTCTTTAAATTAACTCAACATGGGAAGCGGTCTTTAATTAGACCGCTTCTTTTATATTATAGTCAGAGTATCGCACTCTTTAGCATTACGCTGTTTTTGCACGCGTTGCATCCAACGCGACTGCTTAGGGAATTGATTGTTTAACCGGTGAATGTCATTAATGACTTCACTGCATACATGGCCATTTTTTGAAGGGAATTGGTAAGGATTTTCACGCAATAGAAACATCATCATTTTATCGGAAAGGCCAACATTTTTCCTTTCCCATTCTTTCACTGTATCCGCGCATCTCCCTGCACGGCTTCCCACGCATGCTTGTGTAGCCCCCATCGACTCACGATAAAACTTTAAATATTCACCAGCGCAACGACTATGCTCGCGCGCAAATGATATCGCGGATTCTTGCAATGCGGCGCCTTCGCGCAAGGGTGTATTTAATTCGCTGAGTAAATCGGAAATAACAGGTGAAATCAGGCCGTTCTGATGAGGAAAAGAATAACAGTTACTGATTTTAATTCGTCTTAGCGCATTGTCCGTTAGGCTATATTTCATCTTTTCCCAATGACTTAATGTTTGCTCGTTGCAATTAGCTTTACCTGCAACAGCCACTAGTGTTTGCTTGGTTCTCGTTCTGTACCAGCTTAAAAATTCACTTAAATGCATTGACTGTTCATGCGCGATGGCAACGCACTCCTCGACGGTTGGAGGCGTGTATACCGCTTGCGCTTTCTCCTCAACAGGCGGCGGAGAATAAGGAGAAGGCATAATCCTGCCCTTCCTGGTGGTGTAGGGAAGATTTTTCACCCAGCTTTCTTGTTGAGCTGACCAACCCATCTGTTGGGCAATGTTTGGGATATCAGGATAAAGGTTCTTTTCTTCTTTATGATTGCTTACTGCTTTTTGTAAACGAGATTTCCTTTTTGGATCCGTAACAAGGTCGCTTGGGGTCTTATCTTGCAGTAGCCGCTGCAAGACCGGCACTATTTGCGGAAGATTTTTCCAACCTGTGGGTGTAGTCTGTGCTTCATCATGCTGTACATGCAGCGCCGACCATAATTGGTCACGCTGTAGCGGCTTATGGAAAACTTTTGTAGGCTCATATCCAAGCTTTGATAACAAAGCACTGGCATAAGCAGGCTGTACGATCTCCTGAAGTCTGCCATGCCGGTCAGGTTCCGATACTGTAGGCAAATGAAAAATGTTCTTATTTAAAATGGATAAGCAATGTTTAAGCGCAATTTTATTTTCTCCGTTTTCTATGCATTCATAGCCTCTTTCACTTAAACCTAGGCATGCGCCCATTGCCTTCTGCGTCATACCGTTGAATACGCGCAATGCGCAGAGGAATCCTGGCGCATCATACCGGTCGGCGTCTTCGAAGAAACAATCGATAAACCTTTCTCGCTCTTGCGCCGGCATTTTGCGGTAATACTGCATTGCCTGATGAATCGCTTGGTTCAGTTTGGCGGTGTCTGACCGCTCATGGGTGGTTTTACGCGGATACAAGCGCCCATAACCTGCGTTTTCTCCTTTTTCTCTTGGCTGGGGCAGATAGCTGCCGGGCCGGATGCGCACATGGCCGTCGTTAGCCCGCAATTCCTCATCGTCGGTGCGGTTGAGGCGGTCTTCCAAAGCTTGCTGAAGCCTATGCTGTGCGCTGCCATCGAGTGAAACGTGGATTTCGCCTATATCGCCGCTGGGCAGAGTAGGCGTGTCCGGATCGTAGACTACCAGCCTGGGCACGGCGCGCGCGCCTCGCTCGCGCGAAAGGCGCTCAATCAACGGAAGCTGCTCAAGGTACAATGCAGTGGCTTGGTCTTGCAGCAACTGCTGTAACCTGTGGGGCACGCCCGGCGCCACGCTCACGAAAGTATCGCCGAAGGCGGAAGCCAGCTCAGGTGTCAGCATATAGCTGGGTGCTATTTAAGAAAGCTGATTTTCAGCATACCGCACTGGACATAGATACAATGCGAGATGAATTGCATGGTTTTATAACGATGTGCCGGCACCGCACAAAGCAGCGTGCCGCATCGGGTAGTTCAGACGGTGCAAATCTGCGATAACGCCCTGATCGACGTTCCCAGAGCGGTTGGTGGGGAAGAGGTAAATATTCTCTTCGATGATTCTTTGCAGCAACGCGGAGCTTAAACGGTCTGACGCCTCAATCTCGCGGATCAGCCACTCCATCTTTTCTTTCAAGCGCGCTTTGGGGTGATCGCCTTGCCATCCTTCGCGGTAAAGCCGAAGATATCCGCCGACCGTCTGCGCATGCTTGCGCGCATAATCGACATGCGCATTAGGATGCGGCACATCAGGTCCATCATGAGGATCGTATAACGCATACTCTATATCGGAAATAACGTTTCGCGGGCGGTTTTCTTCCGCCTGCTCATCCGCTGCGATGCAAGATGCAAAGCGCTTCAGCGTTTCGGGCGGAAATCGGTAGCAGTTGCTCTCTGCGATACGGCGCAACACCGGTGCGCTTAATGACATGTGAGTTTCCCAATACGTGACAGTGCTGGGCACGGCTCCTGCCCTATTTGCGACTTGGGCGATACCTTCGTTCATGCCTTCGCGGTGCTCGCGCAGAAATTCTCCGATATGGTCGATGCCTTCTAATTTGCGCAATGGAGATGCCATGGACTTTTCTGCTCAAAGTCAATCACATGCCAAGAATAATGGTTTTTTACAATTCGGCAATAGAGAAATTGCATAAATTTAAATGACACTTATCTATGGCAGGAGCGACAGGACTCGAACCTGCAACCCCCGGTTTTGGAGACCGGTGCTCTACCAATTGAGCTACACTCCTACTAAGGCAAGCGGCGCCTGGGCGCCGAGCGGGCGTTATACCAGAACCCTGCGGGAAGTCCAGCATTGACCGTTGCCAAGAGAAAGAGTAGAGCGGAAATCCTTGTGCAAGAAGAGGCTGCCATGAAGCATTGGACACTGGAGGATATTTCCTGGGACCGGTTCGACGCCTCCAAGGTGAACCCGTCCTTGGTGCCTATCGTTAAGGCCGCCGCCTTGGTGGAGTATAACGGCTACGATTACGCACGTTATCTCTCCAATGTTTTTGCCGATGACCCGGTGTTTAAGGAAGCGGTGCAGCAATGGGCAGAGGAGGAGGTGCAGCACGGCGCGGCGCTGAGGAGATGGGCGGAGCTGGCCGATCCCGTGTTTGATTTTGGCAAGAGCTTCAAGCGCTTTACGGATGGATATAAGCTTCCCCTGGACACGCAAGCTTCCGTGCGGGGTTCGCGCTGCGGCGAGCTGATCGCCCGCTGCGTGGTGGAAACCGGCACCAGCTCTTATTATACAGCGATCGGCGAAGTTGCGGAGGAGCCGGTTTTAACCATGATCTGCGCAAAGATCGCGGCGGATGAATACCGGCATTACCATTTATTCTACAAGCACCTGAAGCGTTACCTGGAAAAAGATAATATCGGCTTCCTGAGGCGCTTGAAAATCGCAATGGGCCGCGTGGCCGAGAGCGAGGACGATGAATTGGCCTATGCCTATTACGCCGCCAATACTGAAGAAGGAACTCCCTACCGGCGCAAGCAGTATACCGCGCGTTACATGAAAGCCGCATCCAGCCTTTACCGCCGCCACCACATCGAGCGCATGACGGCGATGGTTTTCAAAGCCGTCGGCCTGCCGCCGCAGGGCAGGCTCAACCGCATCGTCACCCCCATCGCCTGGAACGCGCTTCGGCTGAAAGAGCGCAGAGCGCGCATGGCCGCTTAAAGCGCTACTGTGCAGGCCGCGAAACCAGCGGCGCGGTGCGCACCAGAATATCCGGGTGTCCCGGCAGCGGGTATACATCAGCCCCGTTTGTAAAATGCTCAGGATTAATAAAATCTACTGGGTTCAGCGGAGAAATCGCCTGTAGACAACGCTTTATATAGGGTGCCACAGGGCCCTCAAAACAGTGAATGGTGCGACCGCTTCGCTCTTTGAGGTAATGCTGCAGCCTTACGCAATTTGCGGTCAATGCACTGTTCTTGTAAGCGAATTCATATTCCGGATGATCCTTCATGACTTGCTCCACATTGTTTACCATCGAGAAAATGAAATCGTTTTGTTCGTAGACGAAATTGATTTGTTTATGTAGCGAGACCATCACGCCGTTAAGAAGGCATGCCACAAGCACTATGTATGCTGCTTTGGCAGTGCGTAAAGTTCCTAAAACCCAGGCGCTCACCAAAGCTATTCCAGGGATGACATAGAGTACGTAGCGTCCAGAGTAAGACTTTGTATACAGCGCTAGGACATGAATGATGAGCGGCATGGCGGCAAAGCACAAGATCACAATCTTCTCATGCAGCAAGAAAGAATGGCAGTCTGTCTGGCTGTCACTTTGTTTATAGGTAAGTCCCCAGGTAAAAACCACCGCGGCTACAAGACTTGCAAGAAGTGGTGCATGAGAGATGGAAAGGTAGGCGTTCCAAGAGGAGCGCCAGGTGGGAGCGCCCCACCAAGTTTCTAACCAGGTGCGCGAATAGGCAATAAATGGCAGCATGGTGCCGAGCGGGGCGATGCCGATGAGGCAGGCGATGCCCATCGGCATCAGCGAAGCGATCCTGCGGCTGCGCACTAGCTCCCCGGTTACAAACGGCAGCATAATGAGGAAGCCGTAGAAATGCACCGAGGTGGCAAGCGCAAAGCACAACCCCAGCGGCAGCACATAGCGCAGCGGTTTTGCGCTTTCCGTCATGCGCTGCCACAGCGGCAAAGCCAGACCGGCGCAGCCGAGCATAACCCCGTAGGCGCGCCCTTCCACCGCGTAATAGATAGCACATAGCGAAACCGCTGCGGCAGTGAGCGCAACCGCCAGAGAAACGCGCCTGCGCGCGAAGCAGAAAACGCCGCAGACCATCACCCAATAGCCGATCATGGGCAGGATGCGTATTCCCAGCTCGTTTGAAACCGGGAGCTTCTGGACATAATGGGTCAGCATATGCAGGTATGGCGGATTGGTCTCTCCGATGCCTTGCGCCATGCGCACCCATATCTCAATAGGGGAGGACAACCGTGAGATGTGGTAGGTGAACGTCTCATCGAACCGGATAGGCTTGATGCTGGAAAGGTAAAGCGTAAATGCAAAAAACAGAATCGTGGCCGCAGCGAATGCGGCGGCTTTGGCAGCGGTGGATTTGGATAGATTCGTCATAGTGCTTTCCTGTCCTCCTTAATTTTCAGCCACCATCAGCATCTGCCCTGCCATCGGCTTGATGGGCGAATGCAGATAGGCGCGCACCAATAATGGAATGACGGGTAAGCGGCTGCGTAGCGAAAACGGCAGGAAACGACCTTTCACGGCGACCAGGGAGAATCCGTGGCTGCGCAGTAATTCGCTTAAGCCGATATGGGTGAAAATCTGGATATGGGTGAAATCGTCGAAATAATGCTTATAGCTGGTGGCGAAGTTGGGCTGCATAACGATGAGCTTGCCGCCCGGCGAGAGGATGCGGCGGATGTCCTTAAGCACGATGTTCAGCTCGTCCCGCGTCAGATGCTCGAAAAGATTGCTGGAAAATACCGTATCGAACGCTTGGTTGTCAAAGCGCTCAAGCGTCGTGCAGGAGCCGACATGCGCGACGGCGTCTTTCGTGTAATGGGCAAGCCCTGGGAAAATATCGAGCGCATGCTTCTCGCGCCCGCGGATATTATTGATAAAATGGCACTGCCCCGCGCCCAGATCGAGAATGCGCGCCTGCGGCGGTATATAGCGCTTCTGCAAATAGCGGCAGATTTCGCGCCATGCCATATTCCGTTTAGCGTCTCCTTCCGCATGGGTATGGTGGCAGTACTCCTCCTGCTGTTCCTGGGAAACGGGTTCTGCGTCCTGCTGAGGAGCGGCAGGAGGCGGCATCTGCATGAAGCTTTCTTCCGCGGGGTAGCCCTGCGGGCGCGGCAGGTCGTACCCGGCGGCGAAGATGGAGCGCCGCACGCGCAGCATATCGCGGATCGTGGCAAGGACGTTGCGCCGCGTAACGGAAGCGCCCTTGCCGAAGCTGCGCGGGAAGGTCTGGATGCCCACCTCGCCGACGCGGAAGCCTTTAAGCATCGCCTTCACGGTCAGCTCCGCGCCGATGAAGGGGCTATCGGAGGTAAGCGCAATATCCTGCGCCACGGAGCGGCGTATCATGCGCAGGCCGGTGCTGATATCGCGGTAGCGCGTGCGAAACAGCGCGCGGAAAACGAAATTATAGATAAACGACATGAACTGCCGGTAGCTGGAATAGAGCTTGATATAGCGGAAGGTGATAATTAGATCGTAATAATCTTTCAAGCGTAAGAGCTTATGGAAATCGAAGACATCGTATTCATCATCGCCGTCGGTAAAGCAAATCCAGGGATAGCGGCTCTCATTTAAGCCCGTGCGCAACGCCGCGCCATAGCCTAGGTTTTTGGGGTGGTGAATCACGCGCACATGCTCAAATTCCTGCGCCAGCGCGTCGGCGATAATGCCGGAGCGGTCGGGCGAGCCGTCATCGATAATGAGTATTTCGTAATTGCCTGCTACATCCGCCAGAAACTTCAGTGCCTTCTCCGTCACGCGCCGCACAGTGTGCTCATCGTTATAGACCGGGAAGAATAAGCTGATATCAGGCTTGGCAGCGGTGGCATTCATCGGAAACAGGCAACTGAGCAATAAGGCGGTGTGCGGCTACTTTCAGCACAGCATAGTCTGCAATAGTAAAAGAACGGTGAAATGCCTCTAACAGCAATAACGAAAGAAATCGGCGGCGCTAAGGCCATAAGCCCATACAATCTTTTATGAGTGCATGAAAACGGCAAAACTTTAAATTTTCGACCAATTAATTTATTAGGCAGTAGGGCTACTGCCTAATAAATTGTTATTTAATTAATAAAGCCCGCGCCTTCGTATTGAAGGCTATCTTCTGCGTGGAGTGTGGTACCCCGGCCCTTGTGTTTCTTGACCTTGCGGCTCGCCGCCATGGTATAAGCGCTTCGCACGCGGAGTAATATGCGGTACACCTGCGCGGGCAGCCAGATCCGACATGTAATCGTTAGGGTTGATAGGGCGGTTTGGACTTGGATTCCCTTCGTTTGCAACAGCGGTGCCCGTTTTGTAGATATCCGGAGGGCATTCATTTTCCTGGGTCATGGTTATCTTCCCTGCATAATGCCGTTCTTTGGCGCGAAGGACGGCGGTTTTTGATTATCAATGGAAGCGCCTTGCCCGGCATTATGACAGGTTAAAAAATTAACGCCACCGTTTTTAGGCGGTGGCGTTAATTGCAAAGAAACGAAAAAGCCGAACTCTTTGAAAACCTACTCCTTAATTTTCGCCACGACGCCTGCGCCGATAGTCCTGCCGC
>CAYMDD010000009.1:6176-15857 GCA_964389045.1 uncultured Rickettsiales bacterium | reverse complement strand
GAGCGCGATTTGCCGAAATACACGCCGGACGTGCTCATCTGCCGCCACGTGATCGAGCATTTGCCCGCGCCGCGCGATTTCGTGGCCGAGCTTGCCTATTGGTGCAACATGTACGGGCAGTTCCCCGTGCTGCTCGCGGAAGTGCCGTGCATCGACAAGGCCGTCCGCTATGCGCGCGTGAATGATTATCTCTACGAGCATGTCTCCAATTTTACCGTACTCAGCTTCCAGACCATGTTTGAAAGCGCAGGGTTTGAGATGCTGAACATCGAGCAGGGGTATGGGGATGAGGTGGTAGCAGCTGAAGTGCGCGCGAAACCGTCGAACCGCTTCCGGGAGATTCATGCCGCGACCGGGCGCTACCGCGCGGAGGTGGATGCGCAGTTCGCGCATGTGGTGGAGATGCTCAAGGCTTGGAAAGCATCCGGCAAGCGTGTGGCTTTCTGGGGCGGCACAGGGAAAAGCGCGTCGTTCTTAAACAGCTTCCGCATCATGGCGGAAGATTTCCCCGTGGTGGTCGATTCCGACTATCTGAAGGTCGGCAGCTTCGTGCCGTACACGGCGCAGGAAATCCGCCCGCCGGACTATTTGAATGAGCACCAAGCGGATATCATCGTCATCACCACCCAGTGGCGCGCCAAAGACATCTACGCCGAGATCGAGCGCCGCGGCATCCCCTTCGAATCTGTCTACGTCCTGCTTGACCGCCGGTTGGTTTCATATCACGGGGAGATGATCTGATGACGCAGCTCGCCATCGACTTGCAGGGGATGCTGAAGAAATTCCAGTCGGGCGATCCGGGCCTTGCCCAAGACGTTCTATATGTGTTGGAGCTGTTCGAGGAAACCCCTATTCCTAAGGCGGATGAGGCG
This sequence comes from uncultured Rickettsiales bacterium, assembly GCA_964389045.1. Classification (GTDB taxonomy): domain Bacteria; phylum Pseudomonadota; class Alphaproteobacteria; order Rickettsiales; family SXRF01; genus CAYMDD01. The sequence continues at coordinate 14,985 of CAYMDD010000009.1, read as the reverse complement.
CTATTGCACCATTTGGGCATGCTGGCCACTTTCATGCTACAGGTGTTTTCCTCCCCCCAATTCCAAATCCCCGCGGCGCTTGCGCCCGATTTCATCCGCAAGAACCGCGTGCTGGCGAACATGCTGCGGTTAAGCAAATTCAGGAATGCGGATGTGGCGATTCAGATGCTCCTGGAGCAGAAGCCGGATCTGGTCAATCTGCTGACACTTTATTCGCCCTATTGCACCATCCGCTTGAAACTCGAAGATTTGTTTTCCTCCTACCCCTACCTTGCCTCGCTCTGGGTGGCGGTGATGCTGAAAAGCTGGCGGGGTACAAAAAACGGCGATGCGTTTATTGCCGAGCTGATGGCAAGCCAGGCGCTCAAAAAATTTCAGCTGCAGGACGCGCATTTCCCCATTGCGGAGGATACGGCGTTTGCTTATTTCGACGCTACCTACGCCTCAGGCCAACACGACCACCGCCTGCGCAACACCATCAACCGGCAGATGCAGAAACTGTTCCGGCTGCCCTTTACGCTGCCTGAGCCGGATATGAAGCGCATCCTCGTCATCTCCGCCAACATGGAGACGACGCACTCCGTCTACCGCTGCTTGAGCCAGATGCTTTATGCACTGAAGCCGGACTATCATCTGACGCTGTTTCACAACACGCCCAAAGGCGCCGAAAAGCTTGATAAGGAGCTGTTCGACGACATCAAGACGCAAGGGGCAGGGGAGCAAGGCTTCACTTACGACATGCTCCAATCCGTGCTGGAAGGGAATTACGGGATCGCCCTTTTCACCGATATCGGCCTGGATCGCCCCTCCGTCATCCTCTCCAACCTGCGTTTAGCGCCCATCCAGGTGACGACGTACGGGCACCCGGTGAGCAGCGGCAAAAGCAGGATCGACTATTATATCGGCGGCGGGCAAGTGGAAGAGCAGAAAAACCCGCAGCGCCATTTCGAGGAGCAGCTGGTGCTGATGCCGGGCTTAGGGGTGGAGCCGGTGCGGCTGAACTACCAGCCGAAGTTTCCGCCGAAAGCGTATGACTGGTTCGAGATCGGGCTGTCCTGGGGCGAGATCAAGGCAGATTGGCCGCATCTGCTGCGCCTGAAGGAAATTCTTGACCGGGCGAAAAAGCGTATCCGCTTCCACTTCATCGGCTTCAGCGCCACGCGGCTGACGCTGCTTGCGGCGAAAGCGGATTTAGCGGAGCTGTTCGGCGCGGAGGCCGTGCACGTCACTCCGATGATGCCGAATGCCGAGTATTTAAAGACCCTGGAATCGTGCGACTTGCTTCTCGATTCTTACCCGTTCGGCAGCTATAACCGCATCGTCGATGCGCTCACCTGCCACAAGCCGCTGGTGGCGCTTCAGGGGGAGAAGTCCTATAACCGCTTCGCGCCTGCTTTGCTTCGCCAGGTGAGCTTGGATGAGCTGATAGCGGAAACGCCGGAAGCGTTTATCGCCACCTCTCTGCGCCTGATTGACGACGATGCCTGGCGCAAAGGCATCCTGGCTAAGATTCGCGCCATCGATTTGGAAAAACAGCTCTTCAACACCGGCAACGCGCGCTATTTCAGGCAAGCGATGGATGCCGTTGTTGCTCATCACGCGCAAAAGCGCGGGCAGGGCAGCCCGCTTAAGGCAATAACTATTCAGTAGAGACGCCACGGCGCTTGCGCAAATACCGCGCCCCTTGCGCAACGAAGGCGATCAGCATCAGCCCGTGGCGGAAGCGCAAGATGTTGGTGGAGCCGTAGACCCTGGCTTTGTAATGCACCGGCACTTCCGCAATCTTCAAGCCCAAGGCCGCCGCGCCGAAGAGCAGATCGAAATCGCCGAACGGGTCATGTGCGGGGAACTCTTTTTTAAGCTTCAAGATAAGCAGCCAGTCCTCCCTTCGCAGCAGCTTGGTGCCGCAGAGCGTATCCGTCAGCTTGGTTTTTAACACCGCGCTTAAGAGTTTGGCGAAAAAGCGGTTCGCCAGCGCATTGAGCGGGCGCATAGCGGATTTTTCCATCGGATAAATAAAACGGCTGCCGTTGATGAAATCACCCTTGCCGCTGCAATACGCATCGTAAAACGCGCCCAGATCCTCCGGCGGCACGGTGAGGTCGGCGTCAAGAATCGTAACCAACTCCCCGTGCGCCTGCATAAGCCCGTGATGCACCGCCCTGGCTTTGCCGCGCTGTTCGATACGGTGGATGTGGAGATGCATCTGCCCGGCATAAAGCCGCGCAAGGCGCTGCAATTCCTCCGCGCTGCCGTCGGTGGAGCCGCTTTCCACGAAAATGACCTCAAGTGTTCCCCTGTCCCAGCCGGACAAGCGCTGCCGTGCCGCTTCCAGCGTGCCTTTTTCGTTGCGCACGGGGATGATGACGGAAAGGGAAGGGGATGCGGGCATAAATGGGGTGGCGGGTTGAAGATGATTACTTTATCCCTAATCCATGGCTGAATCCATTTACAGTTTGATCGGCAAAAAAATCTGGTTAGCAGGGCATGGCGGCATGGTGGGGCGTGCGTTGGCCGCGCGGCTTGAATCCGAGGATTGTGAGATTCTTGCATGCCCGCGCGCGCAGCTTGACTTAACCGACCGGTGCGCGGTGCTGGAATGGGTGCATTCGCATAAGCCCGATGCGGTGTTCGTCGCCGCGGCGAAAGTCGGCGGGATTGCAGCGAACATGGAAATGCCCGCGGAGTTCCTGCACGATAATCTCGCAATTGCCGTAAACGTGATCCATGCAAGCCATCTTGCCGGCGTGGAGAAGCTCCTGTTCCTCGGCTCCTCGTGCATCTACCCGCGCGACGCCGCCCAGCCGATTGAAGAAAGCGCTTTGCTGACGGGCGCCTTGGAGCCGACCAACCAGTATTACGCCATCGCCAAAATCGCGGGGCTGATGATGTGCGCGGCATACCGCAGGCAGTACGGCTGCAACTTCATCAGCGCCATGCCGTGCAATCTTTACGGACAATATGACCGTTTCGATCCTGAAACCGCGCATGTGATCCCGGCCTTGATGCGGCGCTTTCACGAAGCCAAAATGTCCGGCACGGAAGCCGTGGAAGTGTGGGGCAGCGGCATGCCGCGCCGGGAATTCATGCACGTGGACGACGCGGCAGACGCGCTTGTGTTCCTCATGCAGAATTACGAGGGGGAATCCCACGTCAATATCGGCTGGGGGGAGGACATCTCCATTGCCGAGCTGGCTGCCGCGATAGCCTCGATAGTAGGCTTTGAGGGGAAGCTTCTATTCAACACGGCCAAGCCGGACGGCGTACCGAGGAAAGTGCTCGACGTCTCTTGCATCACCCGGCTGGGGTGGAAGCCTCGCATCCGTTTAGCCGGTGGCCTGGCCGAGACATACCGGTGGTTTGCGGAGCAGGGCTTAAGCGCTTAAGCGCCCGGATATCCGCCTCGACCATTTCCTTCACCATCTCGGAAAACGGAATGCGCGGCTGCCAGCCCAGCACGCGCCGCGCCTTGCTCGCATCGCCGCGGAAGGAGCGCACGTCTATTGGCCGCAGCAGCGCAGGATCAACGGCAATCAGCGTCTCCCGCGTATTGGCATCCACTCCGCGCTCGTCAGCGCCGCTGCCTTGCCATACCAATTCACGCCCCGCGCAGGCGAACGCCGCCTCCGCGAATTCGCGCACCGAATGGCTGATGCCGGTGGCAAGCACGTAATCATCCGGCTGCTCCTGCTGGAGAATGCGCCACATGCCCTCTACGAAATCGCGCGCGTGCCCCCAGTCGCGCTTGGCATCCAAGTTGCCCAGCTTCAATACGGCCTCATCGCCGTGAAATCGCGCCGCGGCGGCGCGGGTGATTTTCCGCGACACGAACGCCTCGCCGCGGATCGGACTTTCATGGTTGAATAAAATGCCGTTCGCGGCATAAAGCCGGTACGCCTGCCGGTAATTCACCGTTAGCCAGTATGCGCACAGCTTGGAGACACTGTAGGGGCTGGCGGGCGTAAACGGCGTGCATTCGTCCTGGAGCGGCATGCCGCTGTTGCCGAACAGCTCCGAGGTTGACGCCTGGTAGAACCGGCAAGCTTGCGGCTGCGGCAGCGCGCGTATCGCTTCAAGAAGGGTGAGCGTGCTCAAGCCGTTGGCGATGATGGTATAGGAAGGAATGGCGAAGCTCGCATGCACATCGCTCTGCGCGGCCAGGTGGTAAATTTCCCCGGGACGTATTTTCGCCACCAGCGCCATCATGGAAGCCGCGTCGGTGATGTCTCCCTGATGCAGGGCGAGCGCAGGGTGAGAAAGCAGATGCGCGATGCGAGCAGTGTTAGGCAGGGAGGCGCGCCGCACCAGCCCGTGCACGGAGTAGTTTTTCTCCAGCAGCAGTTCTGCGAGGTACGCGCCGTCCTGGCCGGTGATGCCCGTGATGAGGGCGGATTTCATTTCTTTGTTTTTATGCACAGGCATTCTTGCAAGACGCGGTGATTTTCATTAACCCTATGGGCATGCGCGTGGAGCAGGGCAGGCAGCAATCGTTCGTAACCGGCATCGGCGCATGTCTGTTATTGGTTTTATCCCTGGCGTTGCTATTGAGCGCAAACCCGGCGGTCGTCCGAGCCGGCGCGCCGGGCGGCATGGTTTCCCCAGCCCCTCCCCATCCTTACCGCATCTTATTCGATAAGCGCAGTACCGTCAATTACGGCATCGATATTCACTACCGCCCTCACCAGAACGCGGTATTTGAAATCGAGCCGAACAGGGGATGCGTCAAGCATCTCCGGGTTGAAACCGCGGGAGAGCCGCAACAGGCGGCAGCGAAAGCAAGCGTGATCGGAGAGCCGATCTGCACGGCGAAGAAACTGAACCTGAAGCCTTACCTACGCGCCGGGGTTAACCGGATTGCGCTGACGGCGGAGAGCACGCGCAGCGAAATGCTGCTATACGTCACGCCTGTTCTCTTCGGCGCAAACGCGGCCTCCACGCTCGGCTGCCTCGGAATTCTCACTGCTGTTGCGCTTGTCTTTTGGTGCGCGGCGCGGAAATCCGGGCTGGATCGTTACGCAGTATGCCTGCTGCCCGCAGGGCTGGCCTATTACGCGCTCTGGCTGCACTTGCGCCCGAACCTCGCCTACACCAACGACGTCTTCGGGCATATCCATTATCTCATGTACATGGTGACGCACTGGCTGCGCGTGCTGGATTTCCAGGGCGGCGAGCACTTCCAGCCGCCGCTTTACTACCTGGTCGCCTCCTGGGCGTTTAAAGCCGTTCGCTACACGCCGATTAACCCGCTGACCGCGGTGCGCTTCCTGTCGCTGCTATTCTACATGGTGTTCTGCCTTTATGCCTTGCGCACCTTGCGCGAGGCGGTGGATACGCGCAAACTCTCCTACCGCGTCGGCGCGCTGCTGATCGTGTTCTGGCCGGTTGGCATCATCATGGCCACGCGCATTAGCAACGACATCATGCTCTATGCCTTATGGTCAGCGATATTCTATTACACGGCAAGGTGGCACCGCCGGAATGAGTGTTCTTCCTTGTGGCGCGCCATTGCGCTTCTCGGCGTTGCGTTCATGGTGAAATCGACTTCCGTGGTGCTGGCGGCCATCATCGCCGCCGTGATGCTCCATGCATGGCGCGCCGGCCAGTGGCGTATGGAGCAGCTGCGGCAGAAACCCGCCTTTGCCGCTTTCGGCGTGTTGTTATTGGGAATCATCGTCAACCTCAGCAAGCTCGTCTACATGCGGCTGCGGCACGGTAAGGATGTAAGCGATCTGCATTTCGGCAAGGGAGCCGAGACGGAATGGACGCTCGGCTCCTTCGCCCGCCTCGATTGGGGCGACTACACCGTCTGGCCTTTCGTGGACGATTTCCGCAACATTGAATTCCCCGCCTATTTCTTAAAAACCATGCTGTACGGCGAGTTTAAGTGGCCGATGAAGGAAGGATGGTCTTTTCTGCCCTTCGCCATGAATTACGGTTTGCTCGCGCTGCTGGTGATCACCCTGTTGGGCATCGCGGTAAGCTTCCTGCGCCGGGATCCTACTATGCGCCCGTTGGCGCCGCACCTAGCGGGCGTGCTGATTTCCGTGGCGGCGGTGATTGCGTTTACGATGATCAAACGCTGGGCAGTGTGCCAGGATTTTCGCTTCGTGCTGCCGATGCTGGTTCCGCTGGTGGTGCTGTTCGTGCACGCGGCGGAAGCACTGCGCGCCTACCCGGCGGGCAGGATACTGTACGGGATGGCCATGGGAATAGGGGTTGTGCTGCCCTTAAGCGGCGCGGCGGTTTACCTGTCGCGCTACGCAAGCTTTTAAATCCATGACTTTTCCTGCCGCATGTGCGCCTCGAACGCCTCGATGGCGGGCATTTCCGCCATTGTCAGCCCGATATCGTCGAGGCCGTTCAGCAGGCAATGCTTGCGGAACGCATCGACCTCGAACGGCATGGGAGCGAGGTTCCCCGCCGTGATGCGCTGGTTTTCCAGATCCACCGTCACCGCGCTGCCCGGCTGCTCCTGCGCCCGCCGCATCAGCGCGTTCACCTGCTCCTCCGGCAGCTTCACCGGCAATATGCCGTTTTTAAAGCAGTTATTGTAGAAAATATCCGCAAAGCTCGGCGCGATAATCGAACGGATGCCGTAATCCAAGAGCGCCCACGGCGCATGCTCGCGGCTGGAGCCGCAGCCGAAATTCTCCCCCGTAACCAGGATTTGCGCATGGTGATAAGCAGGCTGGTTCAGCACGAAATCCGCGCGTTCCTCTCCCTCCGGCGAACGGCGCATCTCATCGAACAGGAACTGCCCTAAGCCGGTGCGCTTGATGGTTTTCAAATACTGCTTCGGGATAATCATATCGGTGTCGATATTGATTAGCGGCATCGGCGCGGCGACGGCGGTGAGAATGGTAAACGGCTGCATGGCGTTACCGTAGCGATTGCCGAAGAGGCGCGCAACGGTGAAATTTGCATTTTCCCCTGCGACGTAACTGCATAAATAGTGTTGACTTGCCTTCGGTTATGCTTATATTACCCGCTTCCATGCAGCGTCTGCAATGCATGAAAACCATTGGTTTTTCATTGTTTTTAGGCGCGGCCATCACGATTTAGAGGACTTCTTAAAAGTGGCACGTATCGCAGGCGTCAATATCCCCACCAAAAAGCGCATTGATGTTGCGCTGACCTATATTCACGGCATCGGCCATATGAAAGCCGCCGAAATCTGCCGGAAAGCCGCCTTTGCGCCCGAGACGCGCGTGGAGAAGCTGTCCGAGTCGGACATCAGCCGCATCCGCGAGATTATCGACCGCGATTACATGGTGGAGGGCGATCTTCGCCGCGAAGTTTCCATGAATATCAAGCGTCTGGTAGATTTGGGTTGCTACCGCGGCCTGCGCCACCGCAAGCGCCTGCCCGTGCGCGGCCAGCGCACGCATACCAATGCCCGCACCCGCAAAGGCAAGGCCAAGCCGATTGCCGGTAAAAAGATTGCAACGAAATAGCTAAGACTTAAGGATCATCAGCAATGGCAGCCAAAGACTCTGCCGCTCCCCGCCTGAAAAAGCGCGAGCGCAAAAATATCAGCACCGGCGTGGCGCATGTGAACGCCTCGTTCAACAACACCATCGTGACCATCACGGACACGCAAGGCAACACCGTCGCCTGGTCGTCGGCAGGCGGGCACGGCTTCAAAGGCTCGCGCAAATCCACGCCGTACGCCGCGCAAGTCACCGCGGACGATGCAGGCAAAAAAGCCCAGGAGCACGGCATCAAGACGCTCGCCGTCGAGATCAAAGGCCCCGGCGCAGGCCGCGAATCGGCGCTCCGCGCGTTACAGGCCGCCGGGTTCATCGTCACCTCGATCAAGGACGTGACGCCTGTGCCGCATAATGGCTGCCGCCCGCCGAAGCGCCGGAGAGTATGATTACTTAGTGGCTAGTGGTTAGTGACTGGTGGCTTGAAGCCCTTTTTACTAGCCCCTAGCCACTAGTCACTAACCACTAGGAGCACAACGTGTTAGCAAAAAACTGGCAAGACCTGATTAAGCCCGCCAAGCTGGATATCGAAGGCAACAAGCACAACGCCAACGTCGCCACCGTCGTGGCCGAGCCGCTGGAGCGCGGGTTCGGGCATACGCTCGGGGTGGCGCTGCGGCGCATACTGCTGTCGTCCCTCCAGGGCGCAGCTGTGACCGCCATCAAGATCGACGGCGTGCTGCACGAATTCTCCGCCATCCCCGGCGTGCGCGAGGATGTGACCGAGATTATCCTCAACATTAAGGACATGCGCATCAAAGCCTCCTCGCCGGAGAAAAAGCGCATGACGCTCGCCATCGCCGGCCCCACGGAAGTGACCGCCGGCATGATCGACACGCCCGGCGACGTGGAAATCCTGAACAAAGACCTGGTGCTGTGCACGCTCGACAAAGGCGCCAAGCTTAACATTGAATTCACCGTGGAAACCGGCAAGGGTTACATCCGCGCTGCCCGCCAGCAGGATTCGGCCATCGGCCTGATCCCCATCGATGCGCTCTACAGCCCCGTGGTGCGCGTAGCCTACAAGGTGGAAAACGCCCGCGTTGGCCAGGTGACGGACTACGACAAGCTCTCGCTCACCGTGGAAACCGACGGCTCGATCAAGCCGGATGACGCCGTGGCGCTGGCCGCCCGTATCCTTCAGGATCAGCTGAAGCTCTTCATCAATTTCGAGGACGGCCAGACCGAAGCCAAGCGCGACGACAAGCCCGACCTGCCGTTCAGCCCGTACCTGCTCAAGAAAGTCTACGATCTGGACGAGCTTTCGGTGCGCGCCACCAACTGCCTGAAAAACGACAACATCGTTTACGTGGGCGATTTGG
>CAYMDD010000009.1:3487-6166 GCA_964389045.1 uncultured Rickettsiales bacterium | reverse complement strand
CCGAAGCCGAAATGCTCAAAACCCCGAACTTCGGGCGGAAGTCATTAAACGAAATTAAAGAGAAGCTCGCCAAAATCGGCCTACGTTTCGGCATGGAAGTGCCGGGCTGGCCGCCGGAGAACATCGAGGAACTGGCGAAGCGTTACGAAGACCCATACTAGTGGTTAGTGGCTAGTGAGTAGTGGCTTAAAGCCTTTTCACTAGCCACTACTCACTAGCCACTAACCACTAGGAGAAACCAATGCGTCACACCATGCGCGGCAGGAAGCTGAACCGCACATCCGCCCATCGGAAGGCCATGTTCAACAACATGTGCGCCGCGCTCATCAAGCATGAGCAGATCGTCACCACCTTGCCCAAGGCCAAAGACCTGCGCCCGATCGTGGAAAAGCTGGTCACCCTCGGCAAGCGCGGCGATCTGCACGCCCGCCGCCAGGCGCTCTCCTGCCTGAAAGACGCCGCCTTGACGGAAAAGCTCTTCTCCACCCTGTCCGAGCGCTATGCCTCGCGCAACGGCGGCTATTGCCGCGTGCTGAAAGCCGGCTTCCGCTACGGCGACAACGCGCCGCTCGCCATCATCGAATTCGTCGACCGCGACGAATCCGCCCGCGGTCAGGATTCCGGCCCGGTCTTCACGGAAGAGGAACCCGCCGAAGAGCAGGCGGCGTAAGAAAAGCACGCTGACCCGTTACACGAAAAGGCGCCTCTCCCCAGGCGCCTTTTTTCTTTTCGGCTTACAGGAATGTAATCTCCCCTTCATGGCTATCTTAGAGTTGCGCTATTAAAATTCCAGCCTACATAAGCAGTAGACATTTTACCGGAGCCATAACATGCGCCTTCATCCCTTGCCGGCAATATTTACCGCGCTAATCGTTGCGTTCTCCGCCCACGCTCAGGAAACCCGCGCCGTGCCGCGCACGCAGGAGGAGATCACGCTCTCTTATTCTCCGGTGGTCAAGAAAGTTTCACCCGCGGTAGTCAATATCTACAGCAAGCGGAAAGTCCAGGTGCAGTCGCCGCTCTCGCCGTTCATGAACGATCCGGTGTTCCGCCAGTTCTTCGGCAACCGTCTTCAGCTGGAAGGGCAGACGCGCGAGCGTGTGGTCAGCTCGCTCGGCTCCGGCGTTATCATCGACGAAAACGGCATGATCGTCACCAGCAACCACGTTATCAAGGATGCCGACGAGGTGAAAGTGGCGTTGGCCGACCGCCGGGAGTTCGAAGCGAAAGTCGTGCGCACCGACCCTGCCACCGATCTGGCGTTCCTCCAGATTAAATCGGCAGGCAGGCTGCCTTTCGTTGCCATGCGCGATTCCGATACGCTGGAGGTGGGCGACCTGGTGCTGGCGCTCGGCAATCCCTTCGGCGTCGGGCAGACCGTCACCAGCGGCATCATTTCGGCACTGGCCAGGAGCGCGAAAGGAGCGTCCGACTTTCAATTCTTCATTCAGACGGATGCGGCCATCAACCCCGGCAATTCCGGCGGTGCGCTGGTAAACATGAAAGGTGAGCTGATCGGCATCAATACCGCCATCTATTCCACCACCGGGGCAAATAACGGCATCGGCTTCGCCATTCCCTCCAACATGGTGCGCGCGGTGTTGAGCAGCGAGCTGAAGGAGGGCAGCGTGGTGCGCCCATGGCTCGGCGTCGTCCTCCAGCCGATGACGGTGGAGCTGGCCGAATCGCTGGGGCTGGATCTGCCGCGCGGTATCCTCGTGGCTTCCGTGCAGAAAAACAGCCCCGCGGAGAAAGCGGGGGTGCGCGAGGGCGATGTGATCCTTTCGATGAACGGCAACGAAATCGAAAGCGACCGCGAGCTGCAATACCGCGTCGCCACCGCCAGGGTCGGCGAGACGGCGGAATTGATGATCCTGCGCAAAGGCCGCGAGCAGCCGGTGAGCGTGGTGCTGGAAAGCGCGAAGCCGGCGGAGATCCGCACCGTCAAGCTTAAAGGCGATCATCCGCTTGCGGGCGCAGCGGCAGTGACGCTGACGCCGGAGATCGTGGAATCGCTGGATATTAGAAACGTACCGAAGGAAGGCGCCGTCATCATGGACATTCCGCGCGGCGGCATCCTCTCCGGCGCGATCCGGGAAGGCGATATCATCCGCGCGGTCAACGGCAAGCCGGTTACATCCGCCGAGCAGCTGGATAAGCTGATGCAGGCGGGAAGGGGCAGCTGGCAGCTGACGATTCAGCGCGGCAGGAGCGTGCTGACGTTTAACGTGCAGATGTAAGTGCATTCTCATCCCGGCGCAGACCGGGATCCACGTTTGCTATTCATACAAGTGGAGAAATGGATCCCGGCCTGCGCCGGGATGACATCTACTGATTAAACCCAAACAACTCGCTCAATGCCTTCAAGGCTCTGCCGCGTGGTCTGGTGAATGTTGGATCGGTTCTTAACGCCTCATCCGCATCCTGCTTGGCCTTCATATGCAATTCCTCATGCACCAGCAGGTCGGCAAAATGAAACTGCGGGATACCGCTCTGGCGCGAGCCAAGCAATTCTCCACCACCGCGCAAATGCAGATCCGCCTCGGCGATGTGGAAACCGTCTTCCGTTTCGCGCAGGATGGATAAGCGCTTAATCCCCGCTTCGCCCGTCTTCTCGCCGTAAAGCAGCACGCAGGAAGAGGTCTGGGCGCCGCGTCCCACCCGCCCGCGCAATTGGTG
>CAYMDD010000009.1:0-3477 GCA_964389045.1 uncultured Rickettsiales bacterium | reverse complement strand
GCCGAACCGTGCGCGGAACTCCGTGGCGCGCGCTTGCGCCGCGGCGATGTCGTGCTCCGTTTCGTGTAGTCCCAGCATATCGCCCTGGCCTTCGATCAGCGGGCAGATCCAGTAGATTTTTTCGCTTTTATCCAGCGCACGGCTTAAGCCCTCCATCATTTCTTCATACCGCGCCATCGGCACGGCGCGCGTGATGATGCGCTTTCGGCCTGCGGGTTTTTCATTGAGCTGCGAGCATTCCATGTCGCCGTACATCGTCATAGTGAGGCTGCGCGGGATGGGCGTCGCCGTCATCTGCAGCACGTGCGGGGATTCCCCCTTGGCGGCAAGCGCCATGCGCTGGCCTACGCCGAAGCGGTGCTGCTCGTCGATGATGACCAGGCCGAGCTTGTGGAATTGCACATGCTCCTGGATCAGCGCATGCGTGCCGATAAGGAGATGGATGGAGCCTTCTTTTGCGCCGTAGAGGATATCCTCCCGCGCTTTGCCTTTAACGCTTCCCGTGAGCAGGCTTACGCGCAGCTCGGGGAGATGCAGCAGGAAGGCCGAGAGCGTGCGCATGTGCTGATGGGCGATGAGTTCCGTAGGCGCCATCAGCGCCGCCTGGTATCCGCTCTCAATGGCGCGAAGCGCGCAGGCGAGCGCCACCACCGTTTTACCGCTCCCGACATCGCCTTGGAGCAGCCGCACCATGCGCTGGCCGGAAGAGGTGTCCGCGTCGATCTCGCGGATGACGTTCTTCTGCCCTTCCGTCAGCGCGAAGGGCAGATGCTCAAGCAGGCGCGCGCGCAGCTCAACGCCCGCGAACACCGGGCCGGGGCGCGCTTTGGTATGCTTGCGCAGCATGCTCAAATGCAGCTGGTACGCCAGCAGCTCATCGTATGCCAGCCGTGCGCGGGCAGGGGAGAGCGGGTTTAGGCCGTCTTCGCTTTCCGGCCTGTGCGCTCGGAGCAGCGCTTCCTGCCAGCTCGGCCAGGCATGCGCCTCGATGGTTTTCGGCTCGATCCATTCCGGCAAGGGTTGCAGATAGGCCAGGATTTGTTCCAACAGCTGATGAAGTTTCCGCTGGGTAAGGCCTGCGCCCAGCGGGTAAACCGGCTCAATTTTCTGTAAACTATCCAGCTGCGCCAACGGGGCGATGATATCCGGGTGCGGCATTTGCAAGCGGTACTCGAACCGTTCCACGCGCCCGCTCACCACGACGCTTGCGCCCACCGGCAATTGCTGCTTGATCCACTCCGGCCTGGCATGGAAGAAAATCAGCGTCAAATCGCCGCCCGCGCCGGTGCAATGCACGCGGTAAGGCGTGTTGTGCGCGCGGCTGAAATGGTTGGGCGCTTGGTGCGTCTCCACCTTGACCACCGCCGTGACCACGGAGTTTTCCGGCGCATCGCGCAGGGAAAGGCTCAAACGCCGGTCGATGATCGCGTTGGGCAGGTGGAAAAGCACATCGCGGATGAGCGGCGTTTGTTCCTCCGTGCCGAGCAACAGCCGCCCCAATGCTTTGGCAAGGCCGGGGCCTACGCCTTTGAGCCGGGTGACGGGAGAGAGGAGAATGGAGAGATCAGGCATACGCAAATTGTAATGCATGCTTTGGTGCATGTCATTGCGAGCGATAGCGAAGCAATCCAGCCGGGTACGGAGATGGCTTGCTTCGCTATCGCTCGCAATAACGAAAAGAAATTTTAGCGGCTCTGCTCGCCGCCGTGCCGTGCGTCCAGCTCTTGCTTAATGCCGTCGATGGTGCGGTTCTTGGCGAAATCGCTGGCGATGCTCATGCCGCCGGAAATCGTTGCCCAATTGGCGATTTCTTCCGACATCGCCACGCCCGAGCGTTTTCCGAACAGCTTGTTAAACCCTGCGCCGATCAACCCTCCCAGCGCCGCCGTGGCAATAGCGGTGAACGCAATGCCCGTACCGGATTCCGGCTTCATGCTGCGCAAATTGCTTAACCGCTCGGCAACGCTGCGCCTACCTTCTGTTTCTTCCGGGCAGTCGGCGATGATGATCTTGGGCATGGTATCTGATTGGTTGCTAAAATCTTCTAGTTCTTATTGTACCGTTTGAAGATGTTAGATGCAAGGCAGATAGAAACGAGGTACTGCCCTAATCTGCCATTTTACTCACTGTTAAATGGTTTATTTCCTATTAGAACAGCATAAAAAGCATGCAGTAACTAGGTAGACAGATTGATTGGCTGCAGATAATTAGTCGACCGCAATATCTCAAAAAGACAAATTTCTAACTTTTTGGTTATCATGTTATATGGATGTGAAAACAGCCTAAAGGACTTGAAAGCTATATGCGTAGCACTTCACTAATACCATCTTTTATTTGGGCGTCTGCTGTTCTTACTGTGTGTTATCCGATTTCAGCTTTTGCAGTTTCGGCGGTCTGTAAAACAGAGGTTCGACACTTCTGCAACGAATTGCAACCATGCATAAAAAATATAGACAATCCACCTTCAGTTTACAATCTGAAGTTCTCTGCTGACTTATCGATGGTGCAAATTACTAAATTAGTAGGTGGAGAAATAACCTCAAAATGGAAAGCCGCTTTAGTTGGCAGTCACCGCAGCGACAACCAGCGCAGCTATGTAGAATCAAAGTACAGCGTTTCTTTATTAACGCTTAGTTCCTCAAATCATCGTTTTACGCTGCTACTGCCTTTTTCAAACGGCAAGGAAGTATGGACTCAAACTGAAATCGGCTCCAGCAAATAACTTTCTATAAAAAAGAGCTGTTTTAAGCCGCTTTCTTAAGCTCCAGCCGCTCGAACACCCAGGCCAGCGCCCGTGTCAGCTCCACCATCATCTCCCGGGTGTGCAGGGGCGTGGGCGTGATGCGCAGGCGCTCGGTGCCGCGCGGAACGGTGGGGAAATTAATCGGCTGCACATAGATGTCGAAGTTTTGCAGCAGCATGTCGGACGCTTCCCGGCACCTGCCCGGATCGCCCACCAGCACGGGGATGATATGGCTTTCCGTCGGCATCACGGGGATGTCGGTGCGGTAGAGCATGTCTTTGAGCATAGAGACGTTGTTCTGCTGCTGCATGCGCTCGAACGGCGATTCCATCAGGTGCCTTATGGCCGCAATCGCGCCCGCCGCCAGCGCAGGCGGCAAGGCGGTGGTGAAGATGAATCCCGGCGCATACGAGCGGATCGCGTCGATCAGCATGGCCTTGCCCGCGATATAGCCGCCCATTACGCCGTAAGCCTTGGCGAGCGTGCCCTGGATGATGTCCACACGGTCCATCACATTGTCGCGCTCGGCGATGCCGGCGCCGCGAAAGCCGTACATGCCCACCGCATGCACCTCATCCAGATAGGTGAGCGCGCCGTATTTCTCCGCCAGGTCGCAATAAACACCGATGGGGGCGATGTCTCCTTCCATCGAATAAACCGATTCGAACGCAATCAGCTTAGGCCGCCCCCCCCCCCCCCCCCCCCCCCCCCCCCCCCCCCCCCCCCCCCCCCCC
>CAYMDD010000008.1:10628-16547 GCA_964389045.1 uncultured Rickettsiales bacterium | reverse complement strand
CTAAATGACACACATAAGAACCACAAAGGAATGCCTTACATGACCGATATTTCCGCATCCGCTATCAAACAGCTCCGTGAAACGACCGGCGCAGGCATGCTCGACTGCAAAAAGGCGTTAGCTGAGACGGGCGGCAACATGGAGGAAGCCGTGGACTGGCTGCGCAAGAAAGGCCTTGCTGCCGCCGCTAAGAAATCCGGGCGCGTTGCGGCGGAAGGCTTGATTGCCGTTTCCGTAGAGGGCTTAAAAGGCAGCATCATCGAGCTGAATTCGGAAACGGATTTCGTGGCGAAGAACGCGCAGTTCCAGCAGATTGCCAAGAACCTGGCGGAGATTTCGCTGCGCAACGACCTGGATACGGTCGATGAGCTGAAGAGCCACGCCTATCCCGGCAGCGGCCATAGCGTGCAGGAAGAAATCGCCGCCGCCGTCGGCTCGATCGGCGAGAACATCAATCTGCGCCGCGTGGCCATGCTCGGGGTGACGGGCGGGATAGTGGCCAGCTACATTCATAATATGGCCTCACCCGGCCTCGGCAAGATCGGCATTCTGGTTGGCGTTGAATCTTCCGGCGACAAAGCGAAGCTCGAAGCCTTGGGCAAGCAGGTTGCCATGCATATTGCCGCGGCGCGCCCCGAAGCGCTTTCCACCGACCAGGTGGATGCGGACAAGCTCGCCCGCGAGCGCGCCGTATTCAAGGAACAGGCGCTTGCCAGCGGCAAGCCTGAAAACGTCATCGACAAGATGATCGAAGGCCGCGTGCGCAAATATTACGAAGAGGTTGTGCTGCTGGAGCAGCTGTTCGTGGTTGACGGCAAAACCAAGGTATCGGAAGTGGTGGCGCAGGCCGCCAAGGATATCGGCGCGCCGGTTAAGATCACCGGTTTCATCCGCTTCCAGCTTGGCGAAGGCATTGAAAAGCAGCAATCCGATTTCGCCGCCGAAGTGGCCGCGCAAGTCGCCGGAGCTGCTTGAAATACAGTCGGCTAACTCTTTTAATAAAATAAACGTTTGATTTGAAGAAGGTTAAAAAGTATAACTACAGGGCAACGCAATTCCTTGTAGCTATGCCACTGACTGATTCTACACGCGCATGCTTGCATGCTATGATACCTGCCGTGCCCTGTTCCGCGAAGGAAGCGCGGGAAACATATTCAGACTTGCTGGCTTTGCCGGAAGACGCAGCGGCGGAACTGCCGTGGCTTGCGGAAGTATCCCGCAGTTTCGCAGCGCTTGCATCGCCATACTCCCCCTCACCCCGCGCCCCGAAACGCCCAGGGCTTCAGCCTGTTTCCAATATTGCCAACGCTTCGTTCAAAGCCAACTGCAAGCGCGTGCTGAACGCATTGAGCGGCGAAGCATTGAGCCGTCAGCTGCGTGCGCTTGCGCCGCTTGAGTTCGAGGATGTGCAATTGCTGCTGGACGTGCGCGCCGCCATCCTCCAGGCATTGCGCGCGCTTGAAACGGAGGCGTGTCCGGCGGATGGTTCCGCGCCGCTGGAATTCACGGAGGATCTGTGCGAAGCGATTATCCACGAACCGGCGGAAACCCTCTCCTGGAACCGCTTTTCTACCTTGTTCCGCAGAGCAGGGAAGCAGGCCTAAAAACAATTCCCGCATTGCCGGTGAGAATGAATTGCGGTATGCAATGCCCGCATGATGCAAATCGACGAAAGCCTGCTGGCCGGATTATGGTATGTCGCGCTCCCTTCGTCGCGGCTTGCCCGGGGGAAAACCCACGCCGTCCGTCTACTCGGCCACCCGCTCCTGCTGGGAAGAAGCGCGGACGGCGAGGTGTTCGCGCTTAAGGATTTCTGCCCGCACCGCGGCATTCCGCTGCGCTACGGCAGCTTCGACGGCAAGGAAATCACCTGCTGCTACCATGGCTGGCGTTTTGACCCCTCCGGCAGATGCACCTTCATCCCCTCGCTCGTCGAGGCGGGAGAGCGCGAGGCAGGGCGCATCAAATGCGAAGCCTTCGCCTGCCGGGAAAAATACGGACTGATCTGGGTGTTCATCCCCGCCAGGCATGAGCAGCCGCCGCCGCTGCCCGATATGCCGTTTGGCGAGAATCATCGCTTCGCCCATGTGGAATCGGTCAATTTTCCGTGCGGCATCGACCACGCCGTGATCGGGCTGATGGATCCCTCGCACGGCCCTTTCGTGCATACGTCGTGGTGGTGGCGCTCGAAGCGCTCGATCCACGCCAAGGAGAAGCGCTTCGCTCCGCATGGCTTAGGCTTTCGCATGGTCAGTCACAAGCCTTCCTCCAACTCGCGCGCGTACCGCATCTTGGGCGTCTCCGACCGCTCCACGGAAATCGCCTTCCAATTGCCCGGGTTAAGGCTGGAGCATATCCGGGCGGGAAAGAAGAATGTCGTGCTGCTCACCGCGCTTACGCCGGTGGATGCAAACAATACGATGCTGCATCAGTTCATTTATACCGATATTTCCTTGTTCAAGCGGCTGATTCCTTTGCTTAAGCCTTTCGGCAAGGCGTTCATCGCCCAGGATCTGGATGTTGTGAAGAAGCAACAGGAAGGCCTGACAGCAGGCCACCCGCCGCTGATGCTGCTGGGCGACGCCGACGCGCAGGCGCGCTGGTATTTCCGTCTTAAAAAAGAGTGGCAGGAAGCGACGGTGCAAAACAGGCCGTTCGAAAACCGCCTGAAAGGACGCACATTACGCTGGAGGAGCTAAAAAACCTCCCCTTGCTCATCACTTAAAGATACGCTAAACCAGCAGCCATGCCTAAGACATCCCTTAAAACACTGCCTGAGCTGCGCTATAAGCGCGTGCTGCTGAAACTCTCCGGCGAGGCGCTGATGGGAGACCAGCAATTCGGCCTTGACCAGAACACCATCCAGCGCATCGCCGGCGATGTCCGCGATGCGGTGGCAATGGGCGTGGAGGTCTGCCTGGTGGTGGGCGGCGGGAATATTTACCGCGGCATGCAGGGCGCCGCGCATGGCATGGAGCGGGCATCCGCAGATTACATGGGCATGCTGGCCACCGTGCTTAACGCGCTCGCCGTGCAGAATACGCTGGAGGGCTTAGGCATCGAAACGCGCGTTCTCTCCGCCATCAGCATGATGCAGGTGTGCGAGCCGTACATCCGCAGGCGCGCTCTCCGGCATCTGGAGCGCGGGCGGGTGGTGATTTTTGCCGCCGGCACAGGCAACCCGTTCTTCACCACCGACACCGCCGGCACCTTGCGCGCCGTGGAGATGGGCTGCGACGCGATTTTGAAAGGCACGCAGGTAGACGGCGTCTACAGCGCCGACCCGAAGAAAGACAAATCCGCCCAGCGGTACGACACCCTCACCTTCCACGATGTGCTGGTGAAGGATTTGAAGGTCATGGACGCATCGGCCATTTCGCTGGCGCGCGAAAACAACATTCCCATCATCGTCTTTTCCATCCATAAGGCCGGTGGGCTTTCGGAGGTGCTGAAAGGCGAAGGGAAATTCACCGTCATTCAAAACACGTGAGAGCACTATGACCGCTGATAAAACCGAACTTACGCGCCGGATGGACGGCGCCATCGCATCACTGACCAAGGAGTTCACCGGCCTGCGCACAGGCCGCGCTTCGGCGGGGCTGCTCGACCATATCCAGGTGGAAGCATACGGCAGCTTCATGCCGCTCAACCAGATCGGCAATGTGGGTGTGCCGGAGCCGCGTTTGCTGACCGTGAAAGTGTACGACAAATCCGCCGTGAAAGCGGTGGAAAAAGCCATCGCCAATGCAGGCCTAGGCCTGAACCCTTCCGCCGACGGAGATTTGATCCGCGTGCCGATCCCCGATCTGTCGCAGGAGCGCCGCGTGGAGCTGACGAAGGTGGCGCGCAAATATGCCGAGGAAGCCAAGGTCTCCGTGCGCAACGTGCGGCGCGACGGGATGGAATCCTTAAAAAAAATGGAAAAAGACGGCGATATCTCCAAGGACGAACACACGCGGCGCTCGGAGGAGATTCAGAAACTCACCGATGGTTACGTGAAGAAAATCGACGACCAGCTGGCGGTGAAGGAGAAGGAAATCTTAGGCAATTAATCGCTTCTTCCCGGTGGTATTTTCATAGTATAGGTGTGGGTGGTTCCATGATTCAACTGGCGCGTGACCCGATGGATGCACCTCACCTGTTAAACGCGGCGTCCGGCGCTGCGCTCCCCAACCATGTCGCCGTGATTATGGACGGGAACGGGCGCTGGGCTAAGGCGCACGGGCTGCCGCGCACCGCCGGGCACAAGCGCGGCGCAGATGCGCTGAAAACCACGATGACCGCCTGCCGCGATTTTGGCATCCGTTATCTCACTATTTATGCTTTTTCTTCTGAAAACTGGAAACGCCCGCCGGAAGAGGTGGGCGAGCTGATGCTGCTCCTTAAGCATTATTTAAGCCGCGAATTGAAGAATCTGCATGAAAACCATGTCTGCATCCGCTTTATCGGCGAACGCGAGCGGCTGGCGGACGATGTGCGCGCGCTGATAGGCCAGGCCGAGCAGCTGACGAGACACAATACGGCATTCTTTCTTACCGTGGGGTTGAGCTACGGAGCAAGGCAGGAAATCGTCCGGGCGGCAAGGGCGCTGGCGGAGCGCGCCGTGCGCGGGGACATCGCCGTGGAGGCAATCGATGAAGCCATGATGGAAACGCAGCTTTATACGGCAAGCCTGCCGGAAGTGGATTTACTGATACGCACCGGCGGCGAGCGGCGCTTGAGCAACTTCCTGCTCTGGCAGGCCGCTTACACCGAGCTTTATTTCACGCCGACATTGTGGCCGGATTTCTCCGCTGAACATTTGCGGGACGCCGTCGATGATTTCGCTAAAAGGGAGCGCCGCTATGGAAACGCCGTCTGAGACCACCTCCCCGCGCATCCGCTGGACGGGGCTTAAAACGCGCGCCATCTCGGCCTGCCTTCTCGGCACGTTCGTACTGGCGGCGGTGCTGGCAGGCGGTATTTTCTTCAGTGCGCTGATCGTAGTGGCCGCCATTTTGATGATCCGCGAATGGGACGCGCTGACTGCCGCCGAAGGCGCGCGCTGGCGGGCTGCCGGGATTGCCTATGTCGGCGTGCCTTGCGTTTGCCTGATCTGGATGCGCTCAATAGGCATTGAAACGGAAGCAAGCGCCGGTCTGCACATCGTGCTTTACCTGCTCTTCACCGTATGGGCGACCGATATCGGCGCGTATTTCGCCGGGCGCAGCATCGGCGGGCCGAAGCTTGCGCCTGCCCTCAGCCCGAATAAAACCTGGGCTGGGCTGGCAGGAGGCATGGCCGCGGCGAGCGTCGTCGGCGGCATCTGCGCGAGCTTTACGCCCTTCCCGCCCAGCGCTGTGGCCTGCATGCTTTCCGCTGCGGCGCTAGCGGTGATTGCGCAAGGCGGCGATTTATTCGAATCCTGGCTCAAGCGGCGTGCGGGCGTGAAAGACAGCGGCACGCTGATTCCCGGCCATGGCGGCATTCTCGACCGGATCGACGGGCTGATTTTTGCCACGCCCGCGCTGGCGCTGATGCTGATTTTTTCCGGCTGGGCGTTTTAAATTTTAATGCCTCTCGCCCGCGCCGTGCCCTTGTCCGCCGCATTACCTTCGCCGCGCAGCGTCTCTATTCTCGGCGTCACCGGCTCTATAGGTGCAAGCGCCGCGGATGTGCTGCTGCGGCACCGGGAGCATTTCGCCGTGGAAGCCGTGACGGCGATGGAAAACGTGGAATCGCTCGCAGGGCACGCTATCGGGCTGAAAGCGCGTGTCGCCGTGATCGGAAACAGGCAAAAATACGCATCGTTGAAAGAAGCTCTATCCGGCAGCGGCATCGAGGCTGCGGCAGGTGAGGACGCCTTGATCGAGGCTGCCAAACGCCCTGCCGATATTACCCTTGCCGCCATCGTCGGCGCAGCGGGCTTGAAGCCGACGC
>CAYMDD010000008.1:0-10618 GCA_964389045.1 uncultured Rickettsiales bacterium | reverse complement strand
ATTCGGGCATGGCCGCACGGTGGCGCTGGCGAATAAGGAATGTCTGGTTGCCGCCGGCGAGGTGATGATGCGGGAGGCGAAAGCACGGGGCGTGACGCTGATTCCCGTGGATTCCGAGCATAGCGGCGTGTTCCAGGCGCTCACCTGTACGGAACTTCGCCAGGTGGAAAGCATTACGCTGACCGCCTCCGGAGGGCCATTCCGCCGGTGGAGCATAAGCCAGATGAGGGAAGCCACGCCGGAGCAGGCGGTGAAACACCCGAATTGGAGCATGGGCGCTAAAATCTCGGTTGACTCCGCCACGATGATGAACAAAGGACTGGAGCTGATCGAGGCGTTTCATCTTTTTCCTATCGGCGAGGAAAAGCTCAACATCCTGGTGCACCCCGAATCGGTCGTCCATGCCTTAGTCAGTTACCTGGATGGCTCCGTGCTGGCGCAGATGGGCAATCCCGACATGCGTTCGCCCATTGCCTACGCGCTGGCCTGGCCGAACCGGATGGAAAGCGGGGTATCTCCGCTCAACCTGGCGAAATTCAACACATTAACTTTTGAAGAAGTGGACGACTCCCGTTTTCCCGCCCCTGGCCTGGCGCGGGCGGCATTGAAAGCAGGCGGCTCCGCCCCGGCATGCTTAAATGCCGCTAACGAGGTGGCGGTGCAGGCCTTCCTGGAGCGGCGCATCGGTTTTACGGATATCGTCAAAACGGTTGCAAAAACGCTTGATTCCATGGAGAATACTCCCGTCCCCACCCTGGAAGACGTGCTGGCCGCGGATGCGCGAGCGCGTGCTTTTGCAGATGGCTTACTCCCTTAGATATTCTAGATAAGGCCTTAAAGCGCATGGATTCGATACTGCAACTGCTTCATTACCTGCTGTCTTTCGCGGTGGTGTTGAGCGTTATCGTGTTCGTGCATGAAATGGGGCATTACCTGGTCGCCCGCGCCTGCGGCGTGAAGATCGAAGCGTTCTCGATTGGCTTCGGCAAAGAAATCAAAGGGTGGTACGACAAGCACGGCACGCGCTGGAAAATCTCTGCCTTGCCCTTAGGCGGTTATGTCAAAATGTACGGCGATGCGTCCGCCGCCAGCAATGCCGATGAAGACATGCTGGAGCATTTGAGCGAGGAGGAAAAACAGAAAACCTTTCACTTCAAGCCGCTATGGCAGAAAGCCGCCGTCGTCGCGGCGGGGCCTGCGGCCAATTTCCTGCTTACCATTATCATTCTTACCGCGTTCATGATAACCACCGGGCTTCCCTCCAACGAGCCGGTGGTGGGCGATGTACTGCCGGATACGCCGGCGGCGGCGGCGGGCTTGAAATCCAGCGACAGGGTGGTGAAGGTAGGCGATAAGACGATGCGCCGCTTCAACGATATCCCGTTTGCGCTTTCCACCAATCTAGGCACGCCCATTGAGCTGGAAATCTTAAGGGACGGCACGCCGATGAAAATGACGATCACGCCCGCCTCCATCTCGGAGGAGGATGGCCTCGGCAACACCATCCAGCGCCCGATGATCGGCATCAAAAGCACGGAAATCCGTTACGAAGAAGTGGGATTGGGCCGTGCGATGGCGGAGGCCGTATCCCGCACCTATGCCATGTGCGCCATCACGCTCGAGGCCATCGGTCAGATGGTGCGCGGTGAGCGCGGCCTGTCGGAACTCAAAGGGCCGGTGGGCATCGCCAAGCTTTCCGGCCAGGCGGCGGACAAAGGGGCGGTTACTATTTTCTGGCTGATCGCCATGCTTTCGGCCAATCTGGGGCTGGTGAACCTCTTTCCCATCCCCCTGCTCGACGGCGGCCACCTCGCTTATTACACCGCAGAAGCGCTGCGCGGGCGCCCGCTTGCGCAGAAAGTGCAGGAGTACGGTTACCGCCTCGGCTTCGCGCTCATCATCACGCTGATGGCGTTTACCCTTTATAACGACATTCGCAATCTGCTGTTTTCCTGATTCCCGCGAGGCCGGACAAGGCGCTTGGTTTTTGGCTTGATTTGCATTTATTTTTGACGCATGAGTAGCAACGGTTCCTCAACCTTTTCTTATGCGGGTTTTTCAGCCGTGCCGTTTCGCTTTCTGTTCGCCGCTCTTTTCGCCTGCACCCTCGCACCCATCGCCGCCATTTCCGACGCCGTTGCGCAAAACGCAAACGCGGAGCGCATCCAGTCCATCCGCGTCGAGGGCAACCAGCGGATCGAGGAAAAGACCATCCGTTCCTACCTAGCCTTGAATGAAGGCGCTGCGTTCGACCCCATTGCCATCGATCAGGGCTTGAAAAGCTTATTTGCCACGGGGTTTTTCGCGGATGTGAAGCTGTTGCGCGAACGCGACACGCTGATTGTGCGGGTTAAAGAAAATCCGATCATCAACCGCGTAGCGTTTGAAGGCAACCAGCGCATCGAGACGGCGGATCTCGAGAAGGAAATTGAATTGAAGCCCCGATCGATCTACACGCGCACCAAAGTGCAGCAGGACGTAAAGCGCATCCTGGACATCTACCGCCGCAGCGGGCGCTACAGCGCCACCGTGGAGCCGAAGCTGATCGCGCAAGACCAGAACCGCGTGGACATCGCCTACGAGATCGACGAAGGCCCCGTGGCGCGGATCGAGAAGATTTCCTTCATCGGCAACAACGTCTTCAGCCACAGCGACCTGCTGGATGTCATCCGCACGTCCGAACGCCGATGGTGGCGGTTCTTGTCCGATAATGACAAGTACGATCCCGACCGCTTGCAGTTCGACCAGGAGATGCTGCGCCGGTACTACGCGTCGCAAGGATATGCCGATTTCCAGGTGAAATCCGCGCATGCCGAGCTTTCACCGGCGCGGGATGCGTTTTATGTCACCTATGTGCTCGACGAGGGGCAGAAATACCGTTTCGGCGATATTGGCGTCGACAGCCAGCTGAGGCAGAGCGAATCGATCGATTTCAGCAAAGCCATCACCACGAAGCAGGGTAAGGAATACGATTCGACGAAGGTGGAAAGCTCGGTGGATGCCATCACCAAGGAGCTGGGCAATAACGGCTACGCATTCGTGGACGTGTCGCCGCAGCTGAAACGCAACCGCGACGAAGGAACGATAGATCTTACCTACCAGATCAAGCCCGGGCCGCGCGTGTATGTGGAGCGCATCAACATCACCGGCAACGTGCGCACGCTGGATGAGGTCATCCGCCGCGAATTCCGCGTGGCCGAGGGCGATCCGTTCAACACCTCCAAGCTCGCGCGGTCGGAACAGCGGCTGAACAATCTGGGCTATTTCGAGAAGGTGACGGTGAACAACGAGCCGGGAACGTCGCCGGACAAAACCGTGGTCAACGTCGATGTGCAGGAGAAATCCACCGGTGAGATCAATCTGGGCGCGGGCTTTTCCTCGGTGGACGGTGCGCTGGCGGATTTCGGCCTTAAGGAAACCAATCTGCTCGGGCGCGGACAGGAGCTGCGCACGCGGTTTACCTACGCGGCGCGGCGCAAGCAGGCCGAGCTTGGCTTTACCGAGCCGTATTTCTTAAACCGCGAGCTTACCGCGGGCTTCGATATTTTCCGCACGCGGTACGATTTCCTCGATGAATCGTCGTATAACTTAAACAGCACCGGGTTCAATTTACGCACCGGTTATGCCATTAATGAGCATCTCTCGCACACCATCAGCTATTCCTTGCGCGACAACGACATCACCGACGTGGAGCCTACCGCGTCGCGCTTCATCAAAGACCAGGAAGGAAGGGCGGTCAATTCCGCCATCGGGCATGCGCTGGCCTATGACACGCGCAATAGCCGCTTCGATCCCACGGACGGGTATTACGTGCGCTTCGCGCAGGAATTCGCAGGACTGGGCGGAAACTCCAAATACATCAAGCATGAGGTCAAGACCTCTTATTACTACCCGATCGCCAAAAGCTGGACGTGGAGCGCGCTGGCCTCGGGCGGGCATTTGCTAGGCTTGGGCGGCGAGGACATCCGCATCGCCGACCGTTTCTTCATCGGCGGCGAGCAGATCCGCGGCTTCGACAACGCAGGCGTCGGCCCGCGCGACCGCATCACCGGCGATGCGCTGGGCGGCAATATGTATTATGCCGCCAGTACGGAGCTGCGCTTCCCGCTCGGGCTGCCGGAAGATTTAGGCTTCCTCGGCGCGGCGTTCATCGACGCGGGCAATCTATGGGATATCGACGACAACGGGCCGGAGGTGTCGGATCAAAGCAAAATCCGCGTTTCCGCCGGTGTGGGCATTTCCTGGGCGTCGCCGTTCGGCCCCATCCGCATCGACCTGGCGAAGCCGATCGTGAAGCAGTCGCAGGACGTGGATGAGCTGTTCCGCTTCAGCTTCGGCACGCGCTTCTAACCGGCATTTTCTTTTATTCTTACCTGTCTGAAAGGATTACTTACGATGATGCGACTACCCTCACTGGTCGGGCTGCTGTCTTTTATGGTAGTTGCAGCGCCTGCGTTTCATGCCTCCGCACAGTCGGCGAACATCGCCGTGGTGAACGTGCAGGATATCATGCGCGATTCCACCGCCGCCAAATCGGTGCGCGAGCAGTTGGAGAGCAAGCAGAAAGCCTACCAGTCGGAACTTTCCAAGAAAGAGGAAGCCCTCCAGAAAGAAGACCAGGAGCTTGCCAAGCAGAAAAGCGTGCTGGCGAAGGAAGCGTTCGATGAGAAGGTAAAAGCGTTCCGCGCCAAGGCGACGGAGATGCAGAAAGACGTGCAAGCCAAGAAAGCATCGTTTGAAAACGCCTTCCAGAACGCAGGCGGGCAGATTCAAAAGACGGTGATGGAGATCATCTCTGACATGGCTAAGGAAAAGGGCTTCATCGTCGCTATCCCCACTTCTCAAGTGCTGTATGCCGATAGCTCGCTGGATATTTCGCAGGAAGTGCTGAAGCGTCTGAATGAGCGTCTGCCGAGGGTTGAGGTGAAGTTCAGCGCGCCTGCGGAGACGAAAAAGAAATAGGCGAGCTATGCCCGGCACTTTTCCCTGTCATTCCCGTGCAGGCGGGGATCCGGGGCATCCGCACGGACGAAATCTACGGCTCTGGATGCCCGCTTGCCCGGGGATGACGAAGTAATATGCCCGATCCGCGTTTTTTCCCCCGCCCCACGCCGCTCGCGCTACGCATCATCGCCGAGCGGACAAGCTGTAAAATCTCGCCCGAATCCGGTGATGGCGCGCGCATGTTCGACGACGTGGCGCCGCTCGAGGCGGCGGAGGCGAATCATATCAGCTTTCTGGATAATACGAAGTATCTGACAGCATTTTCGGAAAGCAAGGCGGGAGCGTGTTTCGTGCGCCCGCGCTATGCCGAGCGCGCGCCCGAAGGCATGCCGCTTCTGCTCACGGAAGACCCTTACACGGCCTATGCGCTGACGGCTGCGATGTTTTATCCGCCGGTGCCGGTCACCCCCGGCATTTCGCCGCTTGCGGTTATCGATTCCACGGCATCCATCGGCGAGGGATGTCGGATCGATGCGGGCGCATGGGTGGGCAAAAACGCCAAGCTCGGCGCGCGCTGCCATATCGGCGCGAATGCGGTGATCGGCGACGGGGTCACGCTGGGCGATGATTCGAGCGTCGGCGCTCTCAGCAGCTTAAGCCACGCTGTCATCGGCCATCACACGGTCATTCACCGCGGCGTGCATATCGGGCAGGACGGGTTCGGCTATGCGCCCTCCGCTCACGGCATCGTCAAAGTGCCGCAACTGGGCAGAGTGATGATCGGCGATTACGTGGAAATCGGCTCCGGCACCTGCATCGACCGCGGCGCAGGCCCCGACACGGTGATCGGCGATCACAGCAAGATCGACAATCTGGTGCAGATCGGGCATAATTGCCGCATCGGGCGCTTCGTCTTCATCACCGGCCAGGTGGGGCTGGCGGGCAGTACCCGCGTGGACGACGGCGCGATGCTCGGCGGCCAGTCCGGCGTCAGCGGGCATGTGACGATCGGCAAGGGCGCCAAAATCGCCGCGCGCGCGGGCGTGATGACGGACGTTCCGCCCGGCGCTACTTATGGCGGCAGCCCTGCCGTGCCGATCCGCGACTGGCACCGGCAGACGGCCACGGTTACCAAACTCAGTGCAAGAGGGCATAAACAGGATGGCTGAGACTTCTCCCCCCTTCCCCATCGAGCGGATCATGCAGATGATCCCGCACCGCTACCCGTTCCTGCTGATCGACCGCGTGGTCGAGGCGGTGAGGGATGAGTACGCGGTGTGCATCAAGAACGCCACCTTCAACGAGCCGCATTTCGCCGGGCATTTCCCCACCAAGCCGGTGATGCCGGGTGTGCTGCTGATCGAGGCGATGGCGCAGACCTCCGCCGTGCTGGTCGTGCATACGCTGGGCGCGGAATCGGAAGGCAAGCTGGTTTATTTCATGTCCATCGACGAAGCGCGGTTCAGGAGGCCGGTGGTACCGGGCGACACGGTGCATATCAAAGCGCAGAAACAGCGCCAGCGGGGCAATGTATGGAAATTCGCGTGCACCGCGCATGTCGGGGAGGCTAAGGTTGCCGAAGCCGTCATCTCCGCGATGATTCTGGATTAATCCTTTGCCCGGCATCCACCCCACGGCCATTATCGCTACGGGCGCGCAGATTGCGCCTTCGGCCACGATCGGCGCGTATTGCATCATCTCCGAACATGCCACGATCGGCGAGCGGACGGAGCTTCACCCGCATGTCTGCGTGGACGGGCGCACCAGTGTCGGTTCGGATTGCCGCATCTACCCTTTCGCCTCGCTCGGATCCCCGCCGCAGGATTTGAAATACAAAGGCGAGCCTTCAACGCTTACCATCGGCGATCACGTCACCATCCGGGAGCATGTGACGATGAACCCCGGCACCGAAGGCGGCGGCATGGCGACGCGCGTGGGCAGTCATTGCCTGTTCATGGTCGGAGCGCATGTGGCACATGACTGCCAGGTGGGCAGTCATGTGATCCTTGCCAACAATGCCACGCTGGCCGGGCATGTGGAGGTGGGCGACCATGCCATTATCGGCGGGCTGGCGGCGGTGCACCAGTTCGTGCGCATCGGCAGGCATGCCGTGATCGGCGGAATGTCCGGCGTCGAGCACGACGTGATTCCTTATGGTTCCGTGATGGGCGAGCGCGCCAGCCTCGCGGGCTTGAACATCGTCGGCTTGAAACGGCGCGGGTTTTCGCGGGAGGCCATTCATTCCTTACGCGCCGCGTACCGTGATATTTTCGGGCAGGAAAGCGGTACGCTGGCAGAGCGGGCGCAGCATGCCGCCTCCGCCTACGGCGAAGAGGCGGTGCGCGAAATCGTCTCCTTCATGCAATCCGCCGGAAAACGCTCGCTATGCGTGCCGAAAGCAGGACGGCTTGCGGATGAGGAGTGAGATGACAGCCCCGAACAACGCGCCGCTCCTGCCGCATTTAGGCATCCTGGCCGGCGGCGGGAAATTGCCGCGGCGAATGGTGGATGCGTGCCTGCGCCAGGGGCGCAACGTGTTCGTTCTCAGCTTCGATCATGCGGCCAGCGCCTCCGACTATGCGGACGTACCCTACGCAAACGTGCGCACCGGAGCGGTAGGGGAAGCCATCGTGCGCTTACGCGAAGCGGGCGTGGAGCAGGTGGTCATGGCGGGGAATATGCGCCGCCCCTCGTTGTTCTCGCTCAAGCCCGATAAGGCGGGCGCAAAATTGCTGGCGCGCTTGGGAAGCGCTTTTTTCGCCGGCGACGATGCGCTGCTTACCGCCCTTATCCGCTTTTTGGAGGAAGAAGGCTTCAGCGTTGCCGGTGTGCAGGACGTGCTCGCCGATCTGCTGACGCCCGCAGGCGTGCTGGGCGTACATGCGCCTTCGCAGCCGCAGCTTGAATATATAAAGGCGGGCATTACAGCCGCACGGGAGCTGGGCAGGCGCGATAAGGGTCAAGCGGTGCTCGTAACGGATAAGGGCGTTACCGGCCATGAAAGCGCAGAAGGCACGAACGCGCTGATCGCCGGCAAGGGAGAAAGCGGCGCCATCCTGGTTAAAGCCAAAAAGCCGCAGCAAGACCCCCGCGCCGACCTGCCCTCGGCAGGCGTGGAGACGGTGGAGCATGCTGCCTCTAAAGGCCTGGCCGGGATTGCGCTGGAAGCAGGCGGCACGCTGCTGATCGACCGCGAAGAGGTGATTTGCCTTGCCGACCGGCATGGCCTGTTTATTTACGGGTTCCGCACGTGAGCGAGACGCCGCTCGTCGTTTACCTGATCGCCGGCGAAGCATCGGGCGACAGCCTGGGAGCCGGACTAATGCAGTCGCTCAAAAAGAAAAGCGCAAGGCCGCTTCGCTTTTACGGTATCGGCGGGCCGAAGATGGAGGCGGAAGGCCTGCATAGCCTTTTTCCCTACCAGGAACTATCCTTGCTGGGGTTTGTGGAAATATTGCCGCATATGCTCAAAATCCTGGGCCGCGTCGAACAGGCGGCAGCCGATATTCTGCTGAAGAAGCCCGATGCCGTGATTACCATCGACGTGCCGGGCTTCAATCGCAGGGTGGCGCGGAAGCTCAAGGATAATAAAGCCTTCACGGCAAAATTGATTCATTATGTTGCGCCTACCGTGTGGGTTTACAATCCGGAACGGGCGAAATTGTGGGCGGAGCTTTTCGACCATCTGCTGGTGCTGCTGCCGTTTGAGCCGCCGTATTTCACGGCGGAGGGGCTGGCATGCACGTATGTTGGGCATCCGGCGGTGTGGGAGGGTAGTCCCAAGGGCGATGCATCCGCATTCCGCGCGAAGTATAATTTATCGGAGGAATGGCGCGTCCTCACCCTTCTGCCCGGCAGCCGCCTGGGCGAAATTAACCGCCTTCTCCCTATCTTCGCCAAGGCGATCACCCTGATAGCCATGGCGGAACCGAATAAAAAGACGGCGTTGGCAGTGCCCGTGCCCGCGCATCTGATGCAAAAGGTGGCGCCTTACTTCGAAGGATGCCCGTTTCGCACCGTACTGATCGCCGATGAGACGGACAAGCGGAACGCCATCGCCGCCAGCGTGTTCGCGCTGACCAAATCCGGTACGATCATCCTGGAAGTCGCACGCGAAGGCACGCCTATGATCGCAGCCTACCGCACACACCCCGTCAGCGCCTGGGTACTGCGCAGGAAGATATCGGTTCGGTATGTCACCTTGATTAACATCCTGTTGCAGCGTGAAGTCATTCCCGAACTGCTGCAGGAACTTTGCACGCCAGGAATGCTCGCCAGCGCGGGCGGCGCATTGCTCTCATCGGCTGAACAGCAGAAACGGCAGCGCCGCCTCATGCAGCAAGCCATTGCCATGCTGCAACCACCGGAGGAAGGAACGCCGCCTTCGGACATCGCCGCAGAAACCGTGCTTTCCCTGCTTTTGAAGAGCTAAAATACTTTTTTATTGTCATCATTTTGCAATGCGGTTGACCTATACTATGCATACGCTATGGTAGAGTGAGAGAATCTTTTATGCAGGCAGGCCGTTGGCGTAATGCAGAGCCGTGATAAAACAAGCATAGCAACATCCAGCTTGCGCGCTGTCGGAGCGGCGTCCTTACTGCTTTTTACCACCAGCTTAAGCCAGGTTAACACGCCGTTCATGGCTACGGCGCATGCCGAGACGTTCAAGCCCAACGACGCGGAAAAGCTTGGCTCAAAGCAAAGCCTGAAACATCCACAAGACCGGAAAGCGTACGATTTTTCCGCTTCGCCGGAGCCTTGCATCGTCGCCCGGCCTTATAATCCCGAGCCGGAGCCTTTCTTTCATTCGCCGCTAGAGCGTGGGGCGCTGCTGCCGGAGCCGGAGCCGGTTATTTTTTGCGCGCCGGAGCCGGAAGGCTGGGTTTCTTATCCTTACTGGCCGCAACCCGTTGCGGAAATGCCCCGCGCTCCTGAGGCGCCGACATTTCTCGATAGCACGTATCACGCTCTGGCATGGCTTTCCGATTCAATTGAAAAGCAGATTCGTTCCGCCGCGCGCAGCGGATTTTTCATTTCCGACGCTCACGCGGACATAACCGATGATTCAGGTTTACCCGGGCCGCCAACTACATCATCCAATCCACCGCCTCCACCCACTGACCCAGATCCTACCGATCCGAATCCTACGTCGTCCAACGATCCGAATCCTACGTCGTCCAACGATCCAAATCCTACGTCGTCCAACGACCCTGATCCTATCGATCCCAATCCAGGCCCGAACCCTGATCCAGGCCCTAACCCCAATCCACAGGAGGTGCTGCCCCTGGTGGAAACGCCCACCGTGCACCACTACCGGCAGGTGGTGCGCGACCTCGTGGAAGCGTTCGCGCGGGGGAGTGACGCCGTGGAGCACTGGGCGCAGATCGTGGCCGCGCAGGCCGCGCTCGCGGTGGCCACCCGCACGGGGACGCCGCCTCCCGGCCGTGGCTCGGCCGATCGTCTGGCACGTTGGGCGCTGGACCAGCGGCCGTGGGAGGCCGAGGCGTCGGCCACGGCGGAGCAGATCGTGGCGCTGGCGCACGGTTTTGCCGACTGGTCGCAGTTCGAGACGGCGGTGAGCGCCCTGACCGACCCTCACACGCCGATCAGCCGTTTCGAGCAGGCGGTGGACGCTATCGTCTCCGGCGACGAGACGCTGCTGAGCACCCTG
>CAYMDD010000007.1:0-17000 GCA_964389045.1 uncultured Rickettsiales bacterium | reverse complement strand
CTGTAACCAGAACGCCGGTTATAACGGGGATACGAAACTCGGTTGCCCCGAAGCTCCCAATGGGTTTGGCATGATGTCACTTAAAGACGGTGAAAGCGCAAGCGGCAAGCTCTATAAAGTTTCTGTCGTGGGCCAGGAAGACACCAAAGATGCGCGGTTTGATCTGAAAAAAGCACCTCCCGTAATGCCAAATTGTACCGCCGGTCAAAAAGATCCTAATAACAAACCGAGCAAGCTTTATGACGCCACAACACCAACCAATACCTATAAGCCGGACCCGGAAGTAGAGCGTCCGCCGGAGCCGCAAGGCGCTGGCCAATCTGCGATCACAGCGGTGGATAAAGAACGCGATAAATATCGCGATCTGGCAACCGGTGGCGTAGGCGGTGCGGGTTTTGGTTTTGGAACCGACATCACGCCGCTGATTGATGCAATGGCCGGGGGGAAACGTCCACCCGCTGCATCATCTTGCGCGCCGCTTTCTAAATTTGCGGCAAATCAGTTAGGCTGCGTGTCAGCGGTCGAAACTCTTGCGGAAATGCAGCGTCGCGGTGCGGCACCCAAAGCCTGCAACTGGCTTAAGCCACCCAGCCCGGCAGGCTATAGCGAAAAGTTTATCAATGATTATCTGAATGGCCTAGGTATTCCCGCGCTCAAGAATTTTGTGCCGGTGAATAGTTACGATATCGTGGATGCAGGTGTGTTCAAAAGCTTCAACCGTCTTGCACCACCTAAAGACTGGGGGGCCGGCGCGCCGGAAATCCGAGACATGTTGTTGAGCCCGAACGAGAAGCCCCAAAATGGTGATATCGTAGTTATTATCGATGAGGAATATTGCATGGGTCAAGCGGGTGTGGTGAATGCGGTACAACCTTTCGGAAGCGAATGGTGCGTTACGGCGCTGGCGCCGAACTGGCGCGGTCAATGCGATGGCCTCACAGAAATGAACTGTTTCCAAAGCTCAAATTTCAGTGTCAACACGACAAGCTCGAAATGCTACAAGCAATCCGAACTCGGCCAAGGGTATATTTTCCGCCCCTGCCGCGCCAACCCCGACGATGCAACCTGCCCATAATGTTTGATTCACCCTATATGCGTAAAGCGCTTGCTAGCGCTGAAGCTGCCGGAGCCTCCGGCGAAGTGCCCATTGGCGCGGTAATTGTTGAGCGTTCTACCGGCGTTATTCTGGCGATCGCGCATAATTTGGTTATCACACAGCGTGACCCATCTGCCCACGCGGAAGTGCTGGCAATACGCGAAGCCTGTCAAAAACGTGGCAGCGAACGGCTTGATGGTTGCGATCTCTATGTGACGCTCGAGCCATGCCCGATGTGCGCGCAAGCGATCAGCTTTGCTCGCATAGGCCGGCTCTATTATGCCGCTTCCGATCCAAAAGGCGGCGGCGTGGAGCATGGCCCGCGCATTTTTAGCCAACCGACCTGCCATCATAAGCCGGAACTTTACCCAGGTATGCTGGCGGAAGAGGCGGGGCAACAGCTTAAGGCCTTCTTCAAGAATCTGAGATAAAACGAAAATCTTTCGTAATCCCTATTGTATCTCGTTAAATTCCTCCTATATAACGATAGGATAGAAATCTTTATCAACGTTTCAATTAAACAAATTATTATATATCAATAGGTTAACGAGGTCTGTATGGGAAAAGTAATCGGAATTGACTTGGGAACGACCAATAGCTGCGTCGCCATCATGGAAGGTAAAAACGTTAAGGTAGTCGAGAATGCGGAGGGTCGCCGTACCACCCCTTCGATTGTTGCCTTCACTGAGTCTGGCGAACGTTTGGTAGGCGAGCCGGCAAAGCGCCAGGCTATCACCAACCCGAAAAACACTATTTTCGCGGTGAAGCGCCTTATTGGCCGCACGTTCGAAGATCCTATGACCAAAAAAGATATGGAGCTGGTGCCCTACAAAATCGTTAAATCGGATAATGGCGATGCGTGGGTGGAAGCGCGTGGTAACAAGCATTCGCCGAGTGAGATCAGCGCCTTCACGCTTATTAAAATGAAAGAAACGGCGGAAGCCTATTTAGGTGAGAAAGTCACGCAAGCGGTTATCACCGTTCCTGCTTATTTTAACGACGCGCAGCGTCAAGCTACTAAAGATGCCGGCAAAATCGCGGGCTTGGAAGTATTGCGCATCATCAACGAGCCGACAGCGGCTGCGCTCGCTTACGGTCTCGATAAACAGGAAAACAAAACCATCGCGGTTTATGACCTTGGTGGCGGTACGTTTGATATTTCGATTCTGGAAATCGGCGACGGTGTATTTGAAGTGAAGGCGACAAATGGTGATACCTTCCTCGGCGGTGAGGATTTTGATATGCGCATCCTCAACTACCTCGCGGATGAATTTAAGAAAGATTACGGCATTGATCTGCGCACCGACCCACTCGCGCTGCAGCGCCTCAAAGAAGGTGCGGAGAAAGCAAAAATCGAACTTTCCAGCACGATGGAAACCGATGTGAACCTCCCTTACATTACAGCCGATGCCAGCGGTCCAAAGCACATGAACATCAAGCTCAGCCGCTCGAAACTCGAGAAGTTGGTGGATGATCTCGTGGAACGCACGATGGCGCCTTGCAAAGCAGCGCTGAAAGATGC
The DNA here is from genome assembly GCA_964389045.1 of uncultured Rickettsiales bacterium. Taxonomy (GTDB): domain Bacteria; phylum Pseudomonadota; class Alphaproteobacteria; order Rickettsiales; family SXRF01; genus CAYMDD01. The sequence goes on along the minus strand of CAYMDD010000007.1, from coordinate 14,382 downwards.
TGGTCTGCAGCCAAACGAAATCCACGAGGTGGTGCTTGTCGGCGGTATGACACGCATGCCGAAAGTGATCGAAACGGTGAAAGAATTTTTCGGTCGTGAACCACATCGCGGTGTAAACCCGGATGAGGTGGTGGCGATTGGCGCGGCGATTCAAGCCGCCGTTCTGCAAGGTGACGTGAAAGACGTGCTGCTGCTCGACGTCACGCCGCTTTCACTCGGTATTGAAACGCTCGGTGGCGTGTTCACGCGCCTCATCGATCGTAACACCACGATCCCAACGCGCAAATCGCAAGTTTTCTCCACGGCTGAAGATAATCAGACGGCGGTGACGATTCGCGTTTTCCAGGGTGAACGTGAAATCGCCGCAGAAAATAAACTGCTCGGTCAGTTTAACCTTGAGGGCATTCCTCCGGGGCCACGCGGCATGCCACAGATTGAAGTCACGTTTGATATTGATGCAAACGGCATTGTGAGCGTGTCTGCAAAAGACAAAGCAACAGGCAAAGAACAGCAAATTACGATTCAGGCTTCTGGTGGTCTTAATGACAAAGACATTGAGAAAATGATTAAGGAAGCTGAAGTGCATGCGGGCGAAGATAAGAAGCGCAAAGAACTTATCGAAGCGCGCAACCATGCGGATAGCCTTATCTATTCCACAGAAAAATCGCTTAAAGAATATGGCGATAAATTGAGCGCAGGCGATAAAAGCAAAGTCGAGAGTGACATTGCTGCGCTTAAGGAAATCATGGAAAAAGGCGATGCGGAAGAAATCAAGTCACGCACCGAAGCGCTCATGCAATCGGCAATGAAAATCGGTGAAACCATTTATAAAGCCAAGCAGGATGAAACCGGAGGTGGTGAACAGAAACCGGAAGGTGCGTCCGAAGCCAAGACGGAAGAAAAAGGCGAAGTGGTGGATGCCGATTACGAAGAAGTCAAAGACGAAGATGCGAAGAAGAAAGGCAAGAAGGCCAGCGGCTAAGGCTTAAGGTCCGTCGGGGAAGGTATGGCGAAGCGCGATTATTACGAAGTCCTTGGTGTTAACAAGGGCGCAACCGACGACGAGATCAAAAAGTCGTATCGCAAGCTTGCCATGCAATTCCACCCGGATCGCAACCCGGGCAATAAAGAAGCCGAGGCAAAATTTAAGGAAGTCAACGAGGCGTACGACGTTCTTAAAGATCCACAAAAACGTCCGGCCTATGATCGTTACGGCCATTCGGCATTCGATTTCGGCGCGGCGGGTGGCCCTGGCGCTGGGGCGGCGGGTTTTGAATTCACCGGCGCAGGCTTCTCCGATATTTTTGAAGATCTCTTCAGCGATTTCTTAGGCGGCCGCGAAGCGCGCAGCAAGCAAACTTCCACGCGTGGTGCGGATCTGCGTTACAATCTCGAAGTTACAATGGAAGAGGCTTTTAACGGCGTCACAAAACAGATTCAGTTGCATGCGTTCGGAAAATGCGGTGATTGCGAAGGTTCCGGCAGCCGCGATGGCCGCCCGCCGGAAACATGTCCGGATTGCAGCGGCTCTGGGCGTATTCGCATGCAACAGGGTTTCTTCACCGTGGAGCGCACATGCCCAAGCTGTCAGGGCATCGGCACCATCATCAAAATGCCGTGTAAATCCTGTAAAGGCACGGGCCGTTTGCGGCAGGAGCGCACGCTCGCCGTCAATATTCCCGCCGGCGTAGACGAGGGCACGCGCATACGCCTCACCGGCGAAGGCGAGGTGGGGTTACGCAACGGCACCGCGGGCGATCTTTATATATTTATCTCGGTGCAGCCGCATTTCTTCTTCAAGCGCGACGGCGCTGATCTCCATTGCAAAGTACCCATTAAATTTACATCGGCGGCGCTAGGTGGTGCGATTGAAGTGCCAACGATTGATGGCACAAAAGCCAAAGTCACCATTCCGCCGGGAACGCAGAACAGCCACCAGTTCCGCCTGAAAGGCAAAGGCATGCTGCGTATGCGCTCGAAAAATCTGCGCGGCGATATGTATATTCACACGCAGGTGGAAGTGCCGGTGAATCTCACCAAACGTCAGCAGGAGCTGCTCAAGGAATTTGAAGAGCAGAGCGACGATGCGACTTCCAACCCCGAAAGCACCGGCTTTTTTGATAAGCTGAAAGGCATATGGGGCGATACAAAAGCGGGATAATCGCTTGCCTTTTTACGCCTGAGGGCCTAAACGCTTTCTGGTTTTTGAAAAATCCTTCCTGGAGGGGTGGCCGAGTGGTTGAAGGCGCACGCCTGGAAAGTGTGTATACGGTAACACGTATCGTGAGTTCGAATCTCATCCCCTCCGCCAGACCTTTACAGGGGTCATTTCTCAATGGATTACAGGTGGTTGTGAAGTGCCAAGCTTATGTGGAGGTTTGGGAGATTTCTTGTGTACCACGTTACGCCTTGTGATTTGCTCGCGGTTGCGAAACGCTGCGATAAGAGAGCGATTATTCTCTGTTTTGTGTGTACCTGCGGCGGGCGATACACGCTGTGAGGCTGGCGATTTTGCTGTGCATGTGTGTGCGTACTTTTCAGTGACTCGGATGCGGTGGCGATAATGTGCGCTTGTTGCGGAGAAGAAAGAAACCCCGCGTAATCATGGCAGATTGTGACGGCGTGCGCCTTTTCGTAGGCTTGTGCCATGCATCGATTTTCTCACATAGCAACTGATTATTCTGCGCATTCGCTCAGTAAAATAGTGGATTCAAGCGGCTGCCCACGCATTCATGACGAAACTTCTCAGATGAGGAAACCCGCCATGGATACGAGCCTTTTAGCACAACTTATCGCACTGCCTGAGATGGAGGCAACAGAGATGAAAGCTCTCTGGAAACGCCTTTATCAAAAACCGCCGCCACCCTTCAACCGCAGCAATTACACCAAACGGCTGGCATACCGCATTCAAGAATTGGCGTATGGAGTGGATTCGCGGAAGCTGGAAAAGCGGCTGGAGTTGTATGCCCGCCAACGGATGGACAAACACATGAGCGTCAAACCCAGGCGCATCATGGATCGCCCGATCACCGGTACGCGCCTCATGCGTGAATATTGCGGGGAAGAACATCACGTCATGGTGCTGGCGCATGGGTTTGAATATCGCGGCAAGCGTTACAAGAGCTTATCGGCCATCGCACGCAGCATCACGGGTACGCAGTGGTCGGGGCCGCTATTTTTTGGTCTCAAACGTTCGTAATGGGGAGCATATGGCACACATCAAACGTAAAATACGCTGCGCGATTTACACACGCAAATCGCATGAGGATGGGTTGGAGCAGGAGTTCAACAGCTTGGACGCACAATATGAGGCGTGCACCGCCTATATCCAGAGCCAGCGGTCGGAAGGGTGGATGACACTTCCCGACCGCTATGATGATGGCGGATTCAGCGGCGGCAATATCGAACGTCCGGCGCTCAAACGATTGCTGAAGGATATCGATAACGGGCTAGTGGACGTGATCATCGTCTATAAAATCGATCGCATGTCGCGTTCACTATATGATTTTGTGAAGCTAATGGATGTGTTTGAAAAACGCGGCGTGACGTTCGTGTCGGTGACGCAACATTTTAATACCACCACCCCGATGGGCAAGTTGACGCTAAATATCCTGCTCTCCTTCGCGCAGTTTGAGCGCGAGATTACGGGCGAACGCATCCGTGATAAGCTCGCCGCATCGAAGAAAAAGGGCATGTGGATGGGTGGCACGCCGCCGCTGGGCTATGATGTGAAAGATCGCAAGCTGGTGGTGAATGAAGCGGAAGCAGCAATGATCCGCCATATCTTCCAGCGTTTTGTGGTGGTGCAATCGATCACCACGCTGGTGGCAGAAATACGCGAGCGCGGCTTTCGCACCAAGACCTATACCAGCAAAACGGAGCGTGTGCGCGAGGGGCGATTGATGGATAAGGGGTTTGTCTATCGGCTGCTCAACAACCGTCTGTACCTTGGTGAAATCACCCATCATGACCAATGCTACCCTGGTCTACATGCCGCGATTATCGACCAAAACCTGTGGGACAAGGTGCATGCGGTGATGAAGGAAAGTCCACGCACCCGCGCCAATATGACCCGCCGCGAGATTGGTGCGCCGCTGCGTGGGGTGATGCGTTGCGCTGGCTGTGACTCCGGTATGACGCCCAGCAGCACAAGGCGACGCGGCAAGCTCTACCGCTCTTATGTACCCAATAATCACCTCAAAAAATCCTGCCTCACATGCCCTGTTGGCAGCATCAGTGCCGGTGAGATTGAAGAGATTGTGCTGCAGCAATTGCAGGGTGCTCTGCAATCTCCTGATGCGATAGTGCAGACATGGGAAGCAGCGGTGGCGCATGACCCACGCATTACCGATCATGAAATACGCGCCGCGCTGGGCAATATCCGCACCTTGTGGGATGATTTATTCCCCGCTGAGCAGGAGCGATTGATTAAGAGCCTCACGCAAAGCGTCACGATTCACCCGGACAAGGTGGATATTATGCTGAACATGCAGGGCATGGATGAGTTGGCACGCAGTATCTGCAGACGGCGCGAGGTGGCGGCATGAAAAATCAGCCATCAGAAGGATTATGTATCAGCGTGCCGGTGCGGTTTCGGCGGCGCGGCGGCAGAAAACTGATTCTATCCCCCGAAGGCTTACAGCAGAACATTGCCGATACGGCACTACCTGACGGTGTGATGATTCATGCACTGGCACGGGCGTGGAAATGGCAGAATATGTATGAAAATGGCGATTATGGCTCACTCGAAGCATTCGCCGAGCGACACCGCCTTAATAAGTCCTATACGGCACGTGTAATGCGCCTCAACTTTCTGGCACCGGATATTCGGGAAGCCATTATGAATGGCACGCATCCCAAGGGTCTCAAGCTCGCCGATCTGATGCATCCATTCCCCTCCGAATGGGATTTGCAGCGTCAAAAATTTGGGTTTTACCCCGCGCATTAATATTTTGCCGCAACGGCAAAAAATCCTTATATAACAGGTTTATATTGTCACCGCTACGCGCTGTTGCTATGATGTACGCAATCACCACACAAATGCAACACGTATTATGCCACTACCAGAAAAACTGTTTTTTGAGTTGGGTGAATGTGCCGAGCGTTGGCACATGACGATGGGCGATGTGCAATATTACGTCACTCATGGATATTTGGAAGCGCAGACATGGGTGTCATTTACAGATGTCGAGCTTTGTTGTGTGGATGGAGAGACGGGTCAGGTGCGTTCGTGGTTCATGGAGCATCAGGGCTATGCGGCACTCTTCCCTGAAACCTGCCGCCGTATATTTAGCCAGCATGGATGCATGGTGTTTGGTTTTCGCATAGCGGGGAGCGACGATTTTTTTAAATTACCGCAATCAGGTCTGATGGTGCGCCCCGCCGATCTTTTTATCAGCCGCGAGGAATTACAGCGGTTTGAGCAATCCTATGATCTTGCGTCCCATGCAACTCCTCCCGGTCGCGCAGGTCGCCCAAGCGTGATGGATAAAATCATGATGGAACTTCAGCGACGCATTGAAACCGGCAAGGACATGAAATCCAATAACGCCGAGGCGGAACATTTATATCGCTGGGCGGAAGCGACGATCAGGGATCGTGCCGTACCAAGTATTGCCACCATCGCCAATAATGTCGGGTTATTTCGCAAGAAACTACGCCAGAACACACACGCCATCGCTTCATGAAATTGCCTGATATCGTGTGATATCGTGGCAGTTTTTCGTGATTATGATCGCAGTCAGGATGCCCTCCATCGCAACCCAGTGATGGAGGAACATAACCATGACGGACACAAGGCATCTCAATCAGATTGATCTCTCACGCAGGCTGGGCGTATCCCACCGCACGTTGGAGCGCTGGCGTTGGCAGGGTGTTGGCCCGGCGTTTCTTAAAATTGGTGGGCGAGTAAAATACCGCCTGCAGGATGTGGAATCATTCGAGCGTAGCCGCATCTGCCGCAGCACGGCGGACGAATATCGCTTCAGCGACCAGCCAGAAATTCCCGCATGATGCGGAGGTGTCATGCTCATGTACCTCCCTCCGCCGATTGACAGCGAAACAGGAAGCATCAACGCGCAACAACTCGCAGCGCATCTTGATCTGTTGTTTAGTGGCGGCAGCGGATTTGTGGCGCTCAGAGCATTTTCAGAAAAGGGCAATGACACTGCAAAACCCTACCTGCGCTGGGTCGCGTGTGGTGATGATTTGCATATGCAGGTGTTGCGTTTCTGTGAACAGGCTTCGGTCAAGGGACTCGCTTGCTATGTGATACCAGGCTCGGTGGCAGAGCGTGGTAAGGCGGGTGCGACTGATATCCAGCAGATGCAGTGCGTGCTGGTCGATATTGATGATGGCGATGTGGAGGCGAAACGTCTTTTTCTCTGTGAGCATATTGGTACGCCATCACTCGTGGTAGAATCAGGCGGCGTTACTGAGCAAGGCCAGAAAAAACTCCATCTCTATTGGAAACTCAAGGAATCTGCGGCGGCAGATCATTTACGTCTATTGCTCTCGCTACGGCTCATGCTCGCAGAAAAAGCAGGAGGTGACAGACATTTTTCCTCCGCGCATCAGCCCATTCGCCTCGCTGGGTCTATTTACCGCAAACACGGTGCTGTCAAATCCGTGCATATCAGAGAGCAATTTGCCTATGAATATGAGCTGGCGGATTTGATGTCACGTGCGCTTGCCATGCCCTGGCGGGATCATCCATCGCCCGATGTGACCCGCACAAAACCGACCATCAACAATGTGCTAACGCACCGTGTGCGTGAGAATGGTGTCGATAATTGGACGCGGTTTGAGGGTATCAGCCGCGTTATCGGTCATTGGCTGAGGCGCTGGCATGAAGGGCAGATTACGCAGGCACAGGCCGAAGAAGAAATCCACGCCTATAATGCCGCCTGCCTGTCGCCGCCATGGCCAGAAGCGCGTGTGCAGGCCGAGATTGATCGCCTGTGGCAGAAGCACTGTGCGGAGCATGGCGCACCGAAGCAGCCCACGCACCATCATGTGGAATGTTTTTCTGCGCGGCACTCGCTGCAACATCCAGCACCCTTGCCAGAAGATATCATCAGCCCTCGCATATTGACACCGGGTGGGTTGTGGCTGATCGCCGGTCCGCCGAAGGTGGGCAAGAGTGACTTTTTGCTGTCGCTATTCAGCCATGCGGCGGCTGGGCTTGATTTCTTGTGTTTTGGCGTGAGCCGACCGTTACGCATCTTCTACGCGCAGGCCGAGTTGGAGCAGCCCTATCTGCAGGAGCGTTATAGACATATCACCGCACTACAGGCGATGGCGTTTACGCCGGGGCTGGATAATCTGGTGATGACTTCGCGATTTCATTTTCAGCTGGATGAAGCTGGCGTGGAGGCAATTGCCAACGCCGTAAACCAGCATTGTGGCAATGCGGTGGACATCATCGCACTCGACCCCTTCCGCAATATCTATCAGGCGGGACTAGCCGCTGGTGATGTCAATGCCGAGTTGGTGGCGTTCTTTCGGCTGCGGCTGGAAAAACTGCTCGCGCTCACCAATCCGCAGGCAGGGTTGGTGCTGGTGCATCATACCAATAAAATCACCGAGAAAACCCTCACCGAAGACCCGATGGCGGCGATTTCGGGTGGTGGGGCGATGTTGTCCTATCCCTCGGCACTTACCGTCATGGGCAAGGCAAAACATGATGACCATCAAGGCATTACCTGCTGGTTTGATCTGCGTTACGGCGCACCGATGCCCACCTGCAGCTTCATCAAAAAAGACGGTGTATGGCAACAGTTTGACCAGCATGACATCCGCCTGATCCGCCAGCAGTGGGGGCAGCGCAATGATGAAGAACAATCGCGTCGCCGCTACAATATTCTCACTTTTCTCTATGAAGAAGCTTTATGCGGCAGGCTCTATAACGCTGAGTCACTGAGCGACACGCTGGCGGGGCGCATGGGGTTGGGCGCAGGAAAAACTATCCGTGCGCTCATCCGCCAATATGAAACGCAGGGCTATATTCGCCTGATCAGTAACGATTATGCCGATCAATACGGCTTACCAAAAACCCGCTCCAAATACGGCTATCTCTGCGTTGAAGGCATGCATCACGAGAGCGGCGATGTTCAGTATCTGCCGACGCATTATCGCTGCGCGCGCAGTGGTCAGGTCTTTGCGCTCGGCAATGATGAGGTGCATCGCTGGCAGTATGATGCAGGAGGTGCAGCATGATTTCCCTGCGAAGTCCTGACGGTAAAACATACAACATAGTTGGAAGTTTCCCCTCACTAACCTGCTGTTATTCTGCACAAATAAGTTTGCCCATGGGCGAACTTATTTTACGGCGTGGGCAAACATACCGCAAACCCGCCTGTAGCTTGGATTATGGCAGGGTAAACATACCTCAAATAAGTTTGTCCACTCAGCTCCTATATTACATATATGCCAGCCAGCACATACTGGCAGGCATATATGAATCTTCTGCACGTGCGCCGCCTCATGAAAACATCACGCATATTTTTTACCAACATTTTTCTCGTGAGGCATGTATGACCATCGATTATACCAAACCCGCACTACCCGATTATCTCACCACCGCCATGAAACACGCTGGCGATATGATGGATGAAAACCGTCGCATCGATTACGCCATCAGCAGCGTTGAAGATCGTCTCTCCGCTATCATTCAGGAAATCCCCGCGCTGGAAGATACGCTGGGCGATATGGAGGCGGACGCACTACTCAAACGCAAACCCGACAACGCCAAGCTTTCCAAAACACAGGACGAGTTGCAGGCACTGCACGCAGAGCAGCGTAAGCTGCAATCAGCAGCAAAATCCCTCCATCAGAAAAAACTCGATCAGGAGGATGTGATTGTGGACGCGCACGCGCAACTGATCACTGCCTGCCGTGAGTTCGCGCTGCACGCCATGGATACGCTGGATGCAGAACTCAAGCATCTCTGCGCACCATTGCAGGATGTGCTGCAGGTAGCACGAACCTTCCACACCATCTGGGATCATACCCCACTGCGAACCCGCTACGCGGATGCGAACCTCACCAGCTACAAAAGCAACCAGCCACTGCTCGGTGAAGCCTCCCATCCCGAGCCCAGCGAGGTTGCACTGGCATGGCAGGAGGCGCTAGCACCCACGCGCGCGCTGATGGATCGCATCAGGCCGATGGCACATAACATCGAAGAGCGTCAAAGTAGGCAGCGCGACCGCGATCAAGACCAGCGTGAGCGCGAAGAGCGCCTGAAACCAAGAATCATCTGACGATGCACGGGATACCTGCGCTGCTGGTGGTCGGCGCAGGTTGGCGGTGGTGACTCCTCCATCGTCAGAGGCCGTTGTATGGGTAAGTACGGCGGCCTCATTTTCTGTCAGATGACAATTTGCAATCAAATGGTAAGACTGGCATATGAAAATATTTGCAACACGCGTTTGGGGTTTTAACCCCGCCACATGGCCGGTGATTACATTCGGGCTTGAAGGCAATCGTGACCGTTTGCTGAAAGAATCAGAAATTGGCGATTGCATTTTGTTTGTTGGCACTCAAAACGCGCCTACGGATGAAACCGAGCGTGGACGCTTGCTTGGTATTGCGCAGATAGGCAGAACCCCTGTCGAAACGCTTAGCGTACTCGCTGAGTCCGCCATCAGCCCCAATGACTTCGATGAGCATGGTAATTTTCGCTGGCCAAAAGCGCTGGCAATGACGCGGGCGTGGGCGTTTCCTACCAAGCCGTTGCTTAAGGATGTTCTGGCAGAGCAGCTACCATACAATGCGACCACGCAAGCTGTATTGCTCGCTGATACAGATGCAACGGCTGTGATGGGTCTGGCGGCTGATGAGATTACCATTCCTTCAACCGAACCCATTGAAAATCTACGCATACTGGAGGCGGCACTCTCCAGAGGCAATCCAACTCGTGGGGTTGTTCCCGTGGCCTGGAGCGGTCAAGTTACGCGCACTCTTGGCAACCCCAGCGTCACCTATGTTATGCGCTACGGCACGACGGATTGCTGGAAAATAGGCCACACGGTGGATGCAAAGCAGCGCTTGCATGATATCAATAAACACATCCCTCATGAGGTAACAGGTGTGCAATGGTCATTGTTTCGTGTGCAGAAATGGGAAGACGAAACTATGGCATACAGCATGGAGCAGAAGCTGTTTAATATTCTCTCCACCTATCGCACGGAAGGTGAACGCGTTCGGTGCAGCGAATCGATACTGCATGATGCGTGGATGAAGGCTATTGGTATAGGCCCATAGCCTTGCCACGGGTCCTACCCCCCAATAATGCGTATGCGGGGGGCAAAGCCGCGCCATTTTACTACCGATAGCCCAAAAATCCGGGTTCGCAGTTCGCACCCTTGGTTCGCGCCATACAATTTCTTTAAGGGGTATAGATAACTCGTTCGTATTAGGGTATAGAAATGAGCGAGGTATTTATGACCAAAAGAATTGATAATGTGTTGGCTTATCTGAAAGATTCTGCGCCATCCAATGACCGCTTGAAACATTTGGAAAGCGATGTCTGGGCGCGGATTGTGGCGGAAAAATCCGAACAGCCGGTGGGCTTTCTTGAGGGGTTTCTGGCCTCTCTTTTCCCGAGGCAACACCGCTTTGCGCCTGTAATGGTTGCCGCTGTGTTTGGTGTTTTTATCGGCCTTGGCACGCTGCAATCTCCTAAGCCAGATGCGGCAGAAATGCTGAACTTCAAAGTTTTCAAGCCGAAGGTAATTGCCTTGGCTTCCATAACCCCGAATTATGAGCGTTTATGAAACGATTTTACCGTGATCTGCGCCTGAGCCTGATAGTAGCCGCTTTAGCTTTCGGTGCATGCTGGATGGTAGGCAATTCTTTTATGGGGCATCGTGAAACAACCCACGATCCACACCAATGGCTGCATGAGCAGCTAAACCTCACCACAGAGCAAGACACGAAGCTGGAACCGATTGAAGCAAAGTTTGCGAAGCGCAAAGAGGCATTGGAGACAGAAATTCACCAATTCAACCGAGAACTGGCTACAGCCATTAACGAGGATGGCAACTACTCCCCCCGCGTGAAGCAATCGGTTGATAAGATTCATGCCGCGATGGGCGAACTGCAAAAAGTAACGCTTGAGCATTTGTTTGAAATGCACAGCGCCCTGACTCCAGAACAGCGAAAGAAGTTGAATAGCCTTACGACTGACGCGCTCACTCATAACCCATAAAGCGCGGTGGCATGAAGGAATGCACAGATCAGGAACTAATTGAAAAATTGAAGCGCGGCGAAAATACCGCACTCAATGAGCTAATGGCGCGGTATAAGCACCGCCTTTTTGCTTTTATACGCCGCTATGTTGGCGATGAAGACGTGGCTTATGATCTGGTGCAGGAAACCTTTACCAAGCTCTATTTCTCCGCCGATAAATTCAATCCTCAGTACAAATTTTCAACATGGCTTTTCCAGATTGCGCTCAATCTTTGCCGCGATCATGGGCGCAAGAAGAAGCTGGTACATTTTTTCTCATTAGATGACGAAGATTCAGGCTTCAATTTTGCAGATAGCACGCCAAACCCCGAAGCCATCGCGCAGTCAAATCAAGCAGTAAAACATATCCACCAGTCCGTTGAATCACTGCCGCATAAACTTAAGACTGCGTTAATACTTTTTGCCTTGGAAGATCGCACCCAAGAAGAATGCGCGGAATTGCTTGGGGTAACAGCAAAAACCGTTGAAACCCGCGTCTATCGTGCCCGTAAGCTGTTGGAAGAAAAAATCTTCAATAAACGATGATATTTTTTGAGGGATGGCCAATTCCCCTTCGTAATAGTGGGTACTTATCCTTCGATAAGTCTCGTCACTCTTACAGGAGTTGGTTTATGAAAATGTTTTATACGCTGGGGCTTATCGCCTTGATAGCTTCGGCAAGTGCAGCACAGGCAAACGATAATGCTTATCCTCTTGGTCAAAAACAACAGCGCATCCATAATCAGGAAGAATACTGGCAAGGAAAAACTGGCAATAGTGCGTCGGTTCAGAAAAACTCTGATTATGAGTTTGCCGTAACGCCACAGCAGCGCATGGCTAAACGTAGTGCTGAGTATTTCGCCGGTAAAGGCGGAAACAGCAGCACAACTTTCTCAAAAAACTCTGATTACGATTTTGCATCTACGCCACAACAACGCACAGCAAAACGTAATTATGACTACTTTAATAAATAAGGTTAATAGATGATATGACGGCTTGCCGATAAGTGCAGGCCGTCATCATTATTAAATGGAGAAAAGCGTGAAGCGATTTTTGTTTATAGCAGCACTTGCGATATTGCCCACTCAGGTAATGGCTGAATCCATCACGCTCGATCAGGTGATTAAAGAGAGCTTGCAAAAAAATACCAGCCTGTTCCGTGTCCAGCGCGACTATGAAGATAAACTGGCAACCGCCACGGAAACCAAGCTGCTGGATAACCCTGAGATCAACGCTGATGCAATCAGGCGAAATGGTGAGAGCGGAACGGGCGCAGACATCGAACTCACCCAGCCTTTGAAATTCTCACAGCTTTCGGGCGCACGCTATGGCTATGCCGAAGCATTATCCAATGTTGCCAGCACCGAACAGAAATATGAAATACTGAAAGTAATTAACGAAACCACCGTGCTGTACACACAAGTATGGCTGCTTTCCGAGCGTAAAAAGCTCTATGAGAATTATGCCGATGATGCGGAGAAAATGAAGAAGCTGGTGGGCGCATCGGCAGGGCAAGGCCAAACCAGCCCCGCCGCCTCACACCTCTTTTCCTCGGATGCGGCAAAACTTCGCGCTGATTCCAACGCGGTGGAGGCAGAACTGCGGCAGGTGCGTACCGATCTGGCGCGACTGACGGGGCGCAGTTACCAGCTGGCTGAATTGCAACGCCCGTCTTTTGTTGACGTGCCGCAGGATACCGAGAAGTTGCTGACCTTCGCTAAAGAGCAATCCAATCTGCGTAACGTGGTAAAAAGCCGTATTGATGCCGCTGAACGCCGCCTAAGCGTCGCGGAGCAGGATGCCGCCCTGCCAGAAATCGGCCCGCGCCTGATTTACTCGCGCTCACCGGGTGGGGATGAAAAATCCTATGGCGTAGGTATTGCCCTTCGTATTCCCCTTTGGAACCAGAACGATGCCGAGCGCAAACGCGCCAATGCAGAATTACGCCAAGTGAAGTCGGAAGCGGATTTGTTCGCAAACCTGCCACAAAAAGATGTGATTGGAGAATTGCAACAAAGTGCTGCCGCGCTGCAAGGCCGCGCCGATAGTTATTTTGAGAGTATCCTGCCCGGATACCGCAAATCGTATGAACTCACCCGCAGCATGTTCCGCCAAGGCCAAGCCGATGCGCTCGAAGTCTGGCAAGTGCGTGAAAAATTACTAACCAGCGAGAATGAAGCCCTCGATGCGCTGGCGCAAGCAGTGAACGCACGCGGACAACTTGAATTAGAACTAGGCGGAAAGCTGGAGGAAATTAAATGAAAAAGCTGTTTATCGCACTAGCATTGTTGGGAAGTATGGGGCTTGCAGGACAAGCCTTCGCCCATGCAGGGCATGACGAAGCACCTGGAGCTGATTCAGCAGGAGTAGTAACAACCGTCACTTTGTCGGATACCGCCATCAATAACCTCGGAATCCAGACGGTGAAAGCGGTGATCGCACCGCGTGCTGCATCCGTAGATGTAAACGGTCTCGTTGAATTCCTGCCTGAACGTCAAGCAATCATTACCTCCCGCGCTGCTGGCCGTGTATCTGAGATTCACGTTAAAGTGGGGGAAAAAGTAACTAAAGGTCAGCGCTTGCTTACTATCCAGCCGATCTTTGTGGGGAGTTCGCCTGTTGCCATTCCATCACCATTGACCGGTTTTGTCACCAAGCAGAGCGTAGTGCTGGGGCAATCTGTAACCCCCGAAGCGGCATTGATGGAAGTGGGTGATCCGTCTGAGATATTGGTGCGCGGTGTAATGTATGAAACGCCGGAAGTTGGCAAGATTCAGGTGGGGCAAAAAGTAAGCGTATCCAGCAGCTTGATAAGTGGTGAGCCTCTTGTGGGAACGGTGCAACGTATGGATGGTGCGTATGATCGCGGAAGCCGCACGTTTAATGTCTATGCGCTGGTGAATAACCCTGACCGCCGATTGCTGGCAAACATGCAGGTGGTGCTGTCGATTGAGATCACCACACCCGCCGACATCCTCACCGTGCCGGTGAAAGCAATCCTTGGTGAAAGCGGTGAGCAGTTTGTGTTTGTCCGTAGCGGCAGCAATTTCGAGCGCCGCAGCGTGAAGCTCGGTGCAAAATTCAGCAATGACCGCGAAGTGCTGGAAGGCGTGTTCCCTGATGAAGAAGTCGTGACGGTGGGTAATTACC